>NZ_JADZGH010000273.1:19326-28707 GCF_015865005.1 Rhodococcus sp. CX | reverse complement strand
GGGTTCGGCATCGCCGTAGCGTCCCGCGATCACCTTGATCGTGGCCGTGCCGCCGTCCGGGCCGCGGACCGCCACGACGGGGATGTCCTCGTTCCACTGCATCGTGAACTCGGGTGACGCGGCCTTGCCGGTGGCGGGCAGATTCAGCCAGATCTGGAACAGTTCGAACGGATTGTCGGCGTTCTGTTCGAGCAACGGGAACATCTCCGAATGCGAGACGCCGTTGCCCGCGGTCAGCCACTGCACGTCACCCTGCCCGTAGCGCGCGGTCGCGCCGGTCGAGTCGGCGTGGTCGACGTAGCCGCGTTCGACGATGGTGATCGTCTCGAAGCCACGGTGCGGATGCGCGGGAAAACCGGGCACCGTCCGTCCGTGATACATGCTCCAACCCGCTGGGTTGTCGAAGTCGCTGCCGAGATCGTGGCCGTCCACCCACGCCGGGCCGAGGTTCGCGGTTCCGGCAGGGTAGCGGTCGACGTGGTGCATCGCGAACAGGAAGGGATCGAGCGCCTGCCAGGGGCGGCCGAGGCGGAAGACGCTGCCGGTGTGGGAGCCGTGAGAGCGCTGCGTGGTCATGAGAACACTCCGTCCATGTGGTGCCGAGCTTGTGCCCACTACAACCGAACCGAAGGTACTTTCATTCCGAAAGTGGATTGTACTGCGGTTATAGTGGAGTCGTGGCCACAACGAGCGGCAAGGTCCCGCGATCGGACGCCGAATACGCTGCCGTCGCCGCAGCGGCGGCAGCGGCCGTCGCGAGTCGTCCGGGTGGGGCCCGCAGCCTGACCGTCGACGACGTGCTGTGCGGCGAGTCGTCGGTTCGGTCGGCGCTGGACACCATCGGGGGAGCGTGGTCGATCCTGGTCCTGACCGCATTGCGCAGCGGACCGTGCCGATACAGCGAGATCAAACGTGCCGTCCGCGGAATCAGCGATCGCCGGTTGTCGGGCACGCTGCGGGACTTCGTACGCGACGGGCTGACGGAACGGCGGGTGCTGAGCACCATCCCGTCCCACGTGGAGTACGAACTCACTCCGCTGGGGCGGGAGGTGAGCGACTCGGTGAGCACCTTCGTCGTCGACATCATGCGGCTCGCGCCGCCGTGGTTGTCTGGTCGGCGTGACGACGAAGTGGGTGCGGCCGGCGATCGGGGTTCTCGCGTGGATCGCGACGGCGATCGGAGCGATCGGGGTGGCCCTGCATCTCAGTCCGTCGTCGGCGCGTGTGCTCGTGCTCGCCGCATCGGGGGCGCGGTACCTGATGGCCGGCGCGGTCGTCGGGGCGGTCGCCTTCGTGGCACTCCGGCGCTGGATCGGCGGGGCGGTCGCGGGGCTCGTGGTGGCCGGTGCGGTCGTGACCCAGGCGCCACTGCACGTCGGGAGCGCGGCCGCGGTCGACGGCGTCGACGTGCAGGTGATGCAGACGAACATTCTCTTCGGGGGAGCCGACGCTGGCGCCGTGGTGGGTGAGGTCCGCGAGCGGAACGTCGGGATCCTCACGGTCGACGAGTTGTCGCCGGAGGCCGTCGACGCGTTGAGCCGGGAAGGTCTCGACGAGCTGCTGCCGCACCGGTACGTCTCGCCCGCCGTCGGTGCGAACGGAACCGGGATCTGGAGTGCCTACCCGCTGTCCGGCACCGTCGAATACGACGGGTTCGTGATGAGCCAGCTCTCGGCGACCGCCGAAGTTCCCGGTGTCGGACCGGTCGCGGTGTACGCCTTCCATCCCGTGCCGCCGGTCTTCGGTACCCGCGTGTGGGCCGACGAACTGTCCCGGCTGAAGGACATTCTCGAGCGAACCCCCGGGACGCTGCCGGCGATCGTGGGCGCCGACTTCAACGCCACCTTCGACCATGCGCAGTTCCGCGCGCTGCTGTCCGGACGTTTCGGTGATGCCGGCGAACAGGTGGGTGCCGGGAATCTGGTCACCTACCCGACCGACAAGCGGCTCCCACCCGTGGTCGGCATCGACCACATTCTCGTCGCGGGGGGACGGGCGACAGAGGTGACGGCCGTGGACATTCCGGGTGCGGACCACCGTGCGGTAGTAGCCCGGATCGTTCTGGATGCCGACCGGCCGTAGAACAGGCGACGCCGCCCAGGCCCCGGGTTCTCCATCTCGAACGAGACGGGAACCCGGGAACCGTGGCCGGCGTGTGGCTCAGAGGGACAGGATCGACGCCGCCGCCGTTCCCGGCGCGCCGTAGACCTGCGCGAGGCCGACCCGCGGGTTGTTCGGCACCTGACGGTCGCCGGCCTGTCCTCGCAACTGCAGCACGAGCTCGTGGACCTGGCGGATACCGGACGCACCGATCGGTTCGCCGTTGGCGATGAGACCTCCGTCGGTGTTCACGGGCATCGACCCGCCGATCTCGGTGGCACCCTCGGCGAGCAGCTTCTCCTGGTCACCGTCCGCGCACAGTCCCGTCTCGGCCATGTGGATGACCTCGGCGCCGGCATCGGTGTCCTGGAGCTGCGCGACGTCGACGTCCTCGGGGCCGATGCCGGCGGCCTCGTACGCAGCCTTCGCCGCGT
Organism: Rhodococcus sp. CX; assembly: GCF_015865005.1. NCBI lineage: Bacteria > Bacillati > Actinomycetota > Actinomycetes > Mycobacteriales > Nocardiaceae > Rhodococcus > Rhodococcus sp. CX. The sequence goes on along the minus strand of NZ_JADZGH010000273.1, from coordinate 26,173 downwards.
ACACGGTCGGGGAGACGTCCTCCTCGAGAGCGGCCCAGGTCGCGTGCACTTCGTAGGCACCGTACGTGCGGGTGCGAATGGCGGTGGAGCGCAGGAACACCGGCTTGTTCGAGGTGTACTTCGAGACCAGGTCGCCGCGGCACATGATGACCGCAGCTGCACCCTCGTCGGGAGCGCAGAACATCTTGGCGGTCAGCGGGTAGTTCAGCATCGGCGACTCGAGAATCTCCTCGAGGCTGAACTCGGTGCGGCGGAAGGCCTTCGGATTGAGGCCACCGTTGCGGTAGTTCTTCGCCGCGACCCGGGCCAGCGTCTCGTGCGAGATGTTGTGGTCGATGCAGTACCGGTTGGCCTTCATGCCGAAGAACTTGGTGGTGACGAACTGGCCGTTCTCGGCATACCAGGCGGGCAGGCCGAGCATCGCGGGATCGGCGGTGAACGCGCCGCGCGGATGCTTGTCGGTGCCGACGGCGATGCCGATGTCGTACTTGCCGGAGCGGATACCGTCGGCGGTCTGCTCGATCGCGCTGGCCGACGTGGCGCAGGCGTTGAATACGTTGGTGAAGGGGATGCCGGTCAGGCCCACCAGCCGCGTCACCGAGTCGGTGTTGTCGACCTCGTAGCTGCCGCCGATGCCGAACTGGATGTCCTTCCACGCGACACCCGAATCCTCGAGTGCGAGTTGGATTGCGTCGGCCGCCATCTCGATGGCCGACTTGGTGCCGAATCTGCCGAACGGGTGAAGGCCCACACCGATGATGGCAACGTCGTTCATAGTTTCAGGGACTCCTCGATCAGGTGTGTACGGATCAGATCGGCGCGAACGCCCACGTGACGATCTCGGTTCCGTCCTCGTCGGTGTAGAACGGAACGAACGTGAGCTCGAGCTCCATGCCGGGCTGCAGCTTGGCCGGGTCGGTCTCGGTCACTCGCGCCTCGACGCGCACGACATCGCCGAGCTGGATCAGTCCGAAGACGAACGGCTTGAAGGTGGCCGCGGTTTCGTTGCCCGCGTAGGGCTGCTTCGGGACGAATCCCTGCGTCGTCCAGGCCACCAGCGTGCCGCGCCGGGGGAGCAGCAGATCCGAGATGTTCGCGCCGCTGCAGCGCGGGCAACGCGGCTGCCGCGGCCACGTCGTCGCGGAGCAGTCGTCGCAACGGCTGCCGATGAGCTGCGGATCCTCCGCAGGCCAGGTCGAAACGTCGGGCGCGAGCGCCTTCGTTGTCATGAGCACGTCCTCCGTTGTCCGGTGCCGTCGCGACCGCTTGTCGTCGCATTCCGGCATGCTGCTCACGTTAGACGGAAATGACGTTCTCTACAACGAGAGCGCTGTATTCACACGGTCGCGCCAGTCGGAGAAGTCTTCGGCCGGGGATGACGGCCGGGGATGACGGCCGGTCGGTCGCGGGACTCGAGGAGGAGACTCGAGGAATCAGTAGCGCATGCGGCGCCGCCGCGGGGCCCGCTTGCGCCGCTTGTGTCGCGGCTGATCGTCACGGAGTCGCGACTCGGCCACGTGCTTCGGCCGCGCTCCGGAGGTGTAGTAGCTCTCGAGCACGGCGTTCATGTCGGCGATCGCTTGTTCCCTCGCGCGACGGTCCTCGATCCGCAACAACTTCTCGCGCAGATCCACGGCGAAGGCGGCGTATTCGTTCTGCCAGTCCCGGCCGGTCATGTCCGCGCGCGGCTCGGCGGTGCCGAGCGGTTCGGCCGGTCCGCCGGCGTGCAGGCGGTACCGCGCTCCGAGGTCCGGGGCGACCACGGTGAGTGTCGGATCGAGTTCCTGTGCGGCGCCGGCGAGAGCTGCGAGCCCATCGGGTTCGCCGTGGTCGAGGAACACCGCTCCGGAGACGGGTGTGCGGTCACGCAGCCACTCGATCAACTCGTCGTGGTCGGCGTGCGCGGAGTAGGTGTCGATACGCCGGATCTGTGCCCGCACGTCGACGTCGGACCCGGAGATGCGCACGCGCTCGGCGCCGTCCAGGATGATGCGGCCGAGCGAGCCCTGCGCCTGGTAGCCGACGAACAGCACCGTCGAGTCGTGGCGACAGAGGTTGTTGCGGAGATGGTGGCGGATCCGTCCCGCCTCGCACATGCCGGACGCGGCGATGATGATCGCACTCGAGAAGGTGTCGATGCGCATCGACTCCTCGGCATCCTGCGTGTACTCGAAAGCGGGGTGGCGGAAGATGTTTCGGCCGTCGAGATCCTCGAGTTCCCCGGCGTACCGGGCGAAGACGTCGGTGGCACGAATCGCCAGCGGTGAATCGACGAACACCGGTACCTGGGCGATGCGGTTCTCGTCGACGAGGTGGGCGATGTCGAGGAGCAGTTCCTGGGTCCGTTCGAGAGCGAACGAGGGAATCACCAGATTGCCACCGCGGCCGAGGGCACGATTGATCTCGTCCTCGAGTACCGCCCGGCGTTCCGCGATGGTGCACCGCGGTCGTGTCCGACCTCCGTACGTCGACTCGCACACCACGTAGTCCAGATGTGACGGCCCCTCCGGATCGGCCTGGAACGCTTTGTGTTCGGGCCCGAGATCCCCCGAGAAGAGCATCCGCACACCGCCCACCTCGAGCTCGACGGACGCCGAACCCAGGATGTGGCCTGCGTTCCACAGGCGGGCGCGGAATCCGGGAACCGGTTCGAACCACTGGTCGAGCGGCACCGGCCGGGTGTGGCGCCAGGCTTCGAGCGCGTCGGCCTCGGTGTATATCGGTGCGAACGGCTTGTGGCCGGCGCGGTCTCGTCGCCGGTTCCGGCGTTCGGCCTCGAATTCCTGGATGCGGCCGGCGTCGGCGAGCATGAACTCGAGCAGGTCGGCGGTTGCGGCCGTGCAATGGATCGGGCCTGCGAAACCTTTGGCCACCAGTTTCGGTAGGAGCCCGCAGTGGTCGATGTGGGCGTGCGTGAGGATGACGGCGTCGACCGAATCCGGATCGAACGGGAACTCCGCGAGGTTGAGTCTCTCGAGGCTCCGGGAGCCCTGGAACAGACCGCAGTCGACGAGGATCCGTCGGCTGTCGAAGGTGACTTCCATGCACGAACCGGTCACGGTCCGGGCGGCACCGTGGAAGGTGATCTCCGGAAATTCTGTCACGGGTTCCTCCACCGCCTGGGCTGCGCGAGGCATCGCGAGTGGATCCACGCTATCCGATGCGACTCGACCCGGTGGTGATGGCCTTCGACACCTCGCGACCGTTCAGTGAGAACCTGTTCCAATTCCAGCCGAATGTGGTTATCGTCACGTGCGGAAGTTCGAATGTGATGGAGGGTGATGTCAGATGAAGACCAAGGGTGCGCTGCTCTGGGGATCAACGAGCCGTGGTCGGTCGAGGAGATCGAGCTCGGCGATCCCGTTGCGGGCGAAGTGCAGATCCGCATGGAAGCGGCCGGACTGTGCCACTCCGACCATCACATCGTCACCGGCGCCACGCCGATGCCCAGCTACCCGGCGATGGGCGGACACGAGGGTTCCGGCGTCATCACCAAGGTGGGTGAGGGCGTCGTCGGGCTCGAGGTCGGCGACCACGTCGTGCTCTCGTTCATTCCCTCGTGTGGGCGGTGCCCGTCGTGTGTCACCGGGCATTCCAACCTGTGTGACCTCGGCGCCGGCCTGCTCAGCGGCCAGGCCATCTCGGACGGCACCTACCGCGTCCAGGCTCGCGGGGAGAACGTCATCCCCATGTGCCTGCTCGGTACGTTCTCGCCGTACATGACGGTCAACCAGACCCAGGTCGTCAAGATCGACAAGGATGTCCCGTTCGAGCTGGCCGCGCTGGTCGGCTGCGGCGTGCCCACCGGATGGGGATCGGCCACTCACATCGCCGACGTCAAGGCCGGCGACTCGATCGCGATCATCGGCGTCGGTGGTGTCGGCATGAGCGCGCTGCAGGGTGCGGTCGCGTCGGGTGCCCGCCACGTCTTCGCCATCGATCCGGTGCCCTGGAAGCGGGAGCAGGCCCTGAAGTTCGGTGCCACGCACGCCTACGCCTCGGTCGAAGAGGCCATCGTCCCGATCATGGAGATCACCTGGGGCAGGATGTGCCAGAAGACGATCATCACCGTCGGCGAGATGACGGGCGAGATCGTCGACCCCGCGCTGACCATCACGGCCAAGGGTGGTCGGTGCGTCATCACCGCGATGGGCTACATGTCCGACATGGACGTCAAGCTGAACTCCTACCTGTTCGCCATGCTGCAGAAGGAACTGAAGGGCAACATCTTCGGCGGCTGCAACGTTCGCGTCGACATCCCGAACCTGCTGGACCTCTACAAGTCCGGGCAGCTCAACCTCGCGGACATGGTCACCCGCACCTACAGCCTCGAGCAGATCAACGAGGGCTACCAGGACATGCTCGACGGAAAGAACATCCGCGGCGTCATCCGCTACACCGAAGCAGACTGGTGACAACCGGACTCGCGCCGGTCTTCTAGTCTGGACCGGTGCGCAGTCTGGAGCTCGTTTCCCAATGGCCGGTCGACCACGCCGCCGCCGCAGTTCTGACCCGCGGCGGCGTGGTCGGCACCGTCGGTGATACCGCCGAGGTGTATCCGCTGGCGTCGGTCACCAAGCCGCTCGTTGCGTACGCGGTGCTCGTCGCCGTCGAGGAAGGGGCGATCGAACTCGACCAGCCGGCGGGCCCTCCCGGATCCACGGTCCGTCATCTGCTGGCCCACGCCTCCGGTCTCGCATTCGGGGAGCAGAAGGTCCAGGCCGAACCCGGCCGCAAGCGCATCTACTCGAGCGCCGGATTCGAGGTGCTCGCCGATCTGATCGCCGACGAGACCGGAATCGCGTTTCCGGACTACCTGACCGAGGCCGTGTTCGAACCGCTGGGCATGCGCGAATCCACGCTGCCCGGGCCCGCGGGGCACGGCGGTCACTCGTCGGTCGCCGACCTGTCCCTGTTCGCCGCCGAACTGCTCGTCCCCACACTGATCTCGGAGGAGACGTTCGCGGCCGCGACCTCCGTCCAATTCCCCGGGCTCGACGGTCTCGTGCCCGGTTACGGCATGCACAAGCCCAACGATTGGGGCCTCGGATTCGAGATCAGGGGGCACAAGAGCCCGCATTGGACCGGATCGGCCAACTCGCCTCGCACTTTCGGACATTTCGGGCAGTCCGGCACGTTCCTCTGGGTCGATCCCGAACCGGGCATCGCGTCCGTCGTACTGACGAACCGCGCCTTCGGAGACTGGGCGAAACCCCTGTGGCCCGCGTTTTCCGACGCTGTTTTGGGTGAGATCACAGAAACCTCTCCGGTTCGCTAGCGAAACACCGGTCACAGGGGCAAACTGTTTCGAGTGTCGCCGGGTGCGACCGCCGTGGACGACGGGCGTTGGGGAAGACGTTCTCGTCGAACACGGAGGTGTGTATGCGCGCGTCGAACCAGTTCGCGGATGCGACAACAGGAGTGGTCTACATCCACTCCTCGCCCGCTGCTGTGTGTCCACATATCGAGTGGGCGCTGGCTGCCACCCTCGACAGCCGGCCCGATCCGACGTGGATCGGCCAGCCCGCGGATCCGGGCCTGCTGCGCACCACCGTCAACTGGACCGGCCCGGTGGGCACCGCCGCGAGGATCGTCGACGCCCTGCGGGTGTGGCAGATGCTGCGTTTCGAAGTCACCGAGGATCCCAGCGAAGGTGTCGACGGCGAGCGCTACAGCTACGCTCCCGGCCTCGGATTGTGGCGCGGCAACACCTCGGCCAACGGGGATGTGGTGGTCGGTGAGGGCCGTCTGCGTGCCCTCCTGGCGTCGGGCAACCTGGCCGCCGAACTGCATCGGGCCCTCGGGACCGCGTGGGACGAAGTGCTCGAGCCGTACCGCAGCGGCGGCGACGGCGCCGAGGTCACCTGGCTGCGCCGCAACGTGGGCTGACCCGCTACGGTTCCGAGGATCGAACCTCCCGAGACGAATACGCCGAAGCCCTTCCGGATCGCGGATCCGGAAGGGCTTCGGTCGTGTCTGCGTCCTACAGGGGAATGTTCTTGTGCTCCCCGCGCGCCGGAGCCGCGGCGGCGAGCGCCGCGGTGAGGGTGCTGCGGGTGGTGGCGGGATCGATCAGTTCGTCGACGACGCCGATGGACATGGCCCGCCCGACACCCCCGGCGATCGCCTCGTGTTCGGCGGCGAGACGGTCGTGCAGCGCTTCGCGCTCCTCGTCCGGCGCGGCAGCGAGAGCGCGCTTGTGGAGGATGCCGACGGCGGCCTTGGCGCCCATCACGGCGACCTCGGCCTCGGGCCACGCGAACACGGCGGTCGCGCCGAGCGCACGCGAGTTCATCGCGATGTACGCGCCGCCGTAGATCTTCCGGGTCACCAGCGTCACCCGGGGCACGCGTGCTTCGGCGAAGGCGTGCAGCAGCTTCGCGCCGCGGCGCACGACGCCCTCCCATTCCTGGCCGACACCCGGCAGGTAGCCGGGGACATCGACGACGACGACGAGGGGCACACCGAACGCATTGCACATGCGCACGAACCGCGCGGCCTTCTCGGCGCTCTCCGAGTTGAGACATCCGCCGAGCCGTAGCGGGTTGTTGGCGATGACCCCGACCGTACGACCGCCGAGGCGGCCGAATCCGGTGACGATGCTGCGTGCCCAGTTGCCTTGCAGCTCTTCGAAACTCGATTCACCCTCGACGTTGTCGAGGAGTTCGTGGACGATCGGCCGCACGTCGTAGGCGCGCCGCGGGGATTCGGGGAGCAGCGCCCGCAGGTCGGTGTCGCCCCGAGCGGCGAGCTCGATGTCGAACTCAGCCTGATCGGCGAGCATCGACACCAGGCGCCGCGCGCGGTGGAGCGCGTCCTCTTCGTCCTCGGCGGCGATGTGCGCGAC
>NZ_JADZGH010000273.1:17051-19316 GCF_015865005.1 Rhodococcus sp. CX | reverse complement strand
GTCCGGTCACGAAGACGCGTGCCTCCGGCGCCATGATGACGATGTCGGTGAGGGCGGGGCCGTAGGCGGCGCCCCCCGCGGCGAAACCGAGGACGACGGAGATCTGGGGCACCCGGCCGGACGCGCGGACCATGGCCTCGAACACGAGGCCGACGGCGTGCAGGGCCTCGACACCCTCGGCGAGGCGAGCGCCCCCGGAGTGCCAGAGGCCGACGACGGGCAGGTCGCGTTCGATGGCGGTGTCGATCGCAGCGACGATGTGCTTGCAGCCCTCGACACCCATGGCGCCACCCATGACGGTGGCGTCGGAGCAGTAGGCGACGGTGCGGATGCCGTCGATGTAGCCGATCGCGGCGAGGACGCCCGACTTGTCACGCGGATGCAGCGTTTCGGTGGTGCCGGCGTCGAACAGATTCTCTAGCCGCGCGAGCGGGTCTCGAGGGTCCACCGCGGTGTTCCGAGTGTCGGCAGGATCCAGGATGGTCATCGGTGCTCCTCGGGAAGGCGGGGTGGTGGGGTGTTCGTGGTGGAGGTGCCGAAGGGGATGGGACCTCCACCACGAACATCGAGCGGGCGTCGGACGGGTCAGGCCCGGCCGAACGCGAGCGCCACGTTGTGCCCACCGAATCCGAACGAGTTGTTCAGCGCGAAATCGAAGTTGCCGTAGCGCGGTTCGCCCTTGACCACGTCGAGATCGATTTCTGGATCCTGATTCTCGAGGTTGAGCGTGGGCGGAATGACTCCGTCCCGCAGGCTCAGGACCGTCAGTACCGCCTCGAGGGCACCGACCGCGCCGATCGAATGTCCGAGCGCGGACTTCGGTGCGTAGATCGCGGCGTGCTTGCCCACGGCCGCACCGATGGCCTTCGCTTCGGCGATGTCACCGATCGGGGTGGCCGTTGCGTGTGCGTTGACATGGGCGATGTCGGACTTGGTGAGTCCGGCGGTCTGGATCGCCCGGGTCATGGCACGGGCAGCACCCGTTCCCTCGGGATCGGGGGCCACGATGTGGTACCCGTCCGAGGTGATTCCTGCGCCGAGGACGCGGGCGTGGATCGTCGCGCCGCGGGCCTTGGCGTGTTCCTCCGATTCGAGGACGAGCATTGCGCCCGCCTCGCCGAAGACGAAACCGTCGCGGTCCTTGTCGAAGGGGCGGGACGCACCCTTCGGGTCGTCGTTGCGGGTGCTCAGCGCGCGCATCATGGCGAAGCTGGCGGTGGCAACCGCATCGAGCTGACCCTCGACACCACCCGTGACGATGATGTCGGCGTCACCGAGCGCGATCATCCGGTACGCGTGGGCGATCGCTTCGGAGCCCGACGAGCACGCCGAGACCGGCGTGATGACCCCGGCGCGGGCGCCGAGTTCGAGACCGACGGTGGCCGACGGGCCGTTCGGCATGACCATCTGCACCGCGAACGGCGACACCTTGCGGTATCCGCCTGCGCGCAGCTTGTCGACGGCGTCGATGAGGGTTTCCCCACCGCCGAGACCGGTACCGATGACGACACCGAGCCGCTCGTGGTCGACCTCCGGGCTGCCGGCGTTCGTCCACACCGTGCGCGCGAGGGTCAGCGCGAGCCGCTCGACGTAGCTCATGCGGCGGATCTCGACGCGGGAGAGTCCTTCGTCGGGGCTGACCTTCAGGGTTCCGCCGATGCGGACCGGGAGGTCGAACTCTTCGACGAAGCCGCCGGTGAGTGTGCCGATGCCGCTTTCCCCGGCGAGGAGTCCCTTCCACGTGGCATCCACATCACCGGCGATCGACGTCGTGGCCGCAAGGCTGGTGACGACGACGTTGCGCAACGTAGGAGAGGCGGAAGTCACGGTCGGGCTCACTCGTTGTCGTTCGAGATCTGAACGCCCTCGGCCTCGAGCTTCTGGATGTAGGCGACGATGTCACCCACGGTGCGGAGGTTCGCGAGGTCCTCGTCCGGAACCTTGACGCCGTACTTGTCCTCGGTCTGGACGGCGATCTCGACCATGGAGAGGGAGTCGATGTCGAGATCGTCGACGAAGGACTTCTCGATGGTCACCTCGGAGGGCTCAATACCGGTGACCTCTTCGATGATCTCCGCGAGACCGGCGATGATTTCTTCCTGGCTGGTGGCCACGTCGTGGCTCCCTTCGTGTGTTTCAGTGATGGGGTCTGAACTTCCGGCCGGATGTTTCCGGCCGGGCCCGGGTGCCCGGATCGGGCGTACCCGTGTTGCTGCGCGATGCGCGCGCAGCAAACTAACCGAGTCCGGGCAATTCGGCCAGTGC
>NZ_JADZGH010000273.1:5285-17041 GCF_015865005.1 Rhodococcus sp. CX | reverse complement strand
CGGGGGGAGTTCCACGACGGCCGAGACCTGGGCGGTGCGCAGATGCGCGGTGCACAGGTCCCACCGCACAGGCCGGGTCACCTGTGCGGCCAGCTTGGAGAGTGCGTCCGCTCCGGACACAACGGGTGCGCCGTCGAAGTTGGACAGCAGGGTGCGGGTCGGTTCGCTGGGAACGATCTTCGCCGCGGCGTCGGCGACCGCCTCCTGGGCGGGCGCCATGAATCGGGTGTGGAAGGCGCCGGCGACCGGCAGCTGCCGGATCCGTGCCTTCTCGGGCGGGTTCGCGGCCAGTTCCTCGAGCGCCGAGATGCGGCCGGCGGCGACGATCTGTCCGGCGGCGTTCACGTTGGCCGGGGCCAGGTCCAGCTCGGCGAGCCGGGCGAGGACCTCGTCCTCCGCGCCACCGAGGACCGCGGACATGCCGGTCGGCTCGACGGCGCAGGCCTGGGCCATTTCGGCGCCGCGGATCGCGGCGAGCGAGACGGCTTCGTCGGCGGTGATGACGCCGGCGATCGCGGCCGCAGCGAGTTCACCGACCGAGTGCCCTGCGACGACCACGCCGGCCGGGATGAGGCCGCGGGCGTCGAGTTCCTCGAAGGCGAGCAGCGCCGTGGCGACGACGAGGGGCTGGGTGACCGCCGTGTCGGTGATCTCCTCGGCGGTGGCGGTGGTGCCGAGACGTTCGAGGTCGAGCCCGGCCGCCTTCGACCAGACCTGGATGCGATCGCGGGCGCCGGGCTGCTCCAACCATGGGGCGAGCATGCCGGGTGTCTGGGAGCCCTGACCGGGGGCGAGCAGCGAAATCACGAAGATCAGGGAACACCCTGCAAAGGCCTCCTCGAGATGTCGGCTGGAATGAAGTCTCGAGCAGGGATTTGTAGGATCTCTACAAAAGCCCATGTCGACCGTGACTATCGATCGACCGGCTGTGTGTGTTACGTGCCCGAATCGCGAAATGTGAATCGTGTGACCGGTGGTGACTGAGTTCGGAGTTTGTTATGGCTTCGAGCCAAACGACCCACTGTTGCGGCGATTCGGAGAACGTACGCATCACGGGGATTCGTGGGGTCCCGGCCGGTCACTTCTGTGATTCGCTTCAACCGGTACCGGACAGTATTTGGATGAACAAACAGCTTTCGTGCGCAGGTCTCGACAGCACCCCCACTGTCGAGATATGCGTCGAGCGTGTTCGACAGCGCCGGACCGGCCGCCGCCAGGGGCCCGACGATGTAGTCCTCGAGCGCCTCGATCGCCGCCGCGTCGCCCAGCAGGGCACGCTCGGGCAGCAACTCCGCCGCGTGCACCGGGCGTGGAGCGCCGGGCCATCCGGCCACCGCCTCCATCGCGGCCATCGCCTCGACCGCCGAGACGTGCGCCGATCCCAGCGTCGGGGTGGTCGGACCGATGACGACCGCGTCGTCCGAGAACGCGCGCATCAATTCGTCACGGAACGCCGCCGCCTCCGGCGTGCCGTGCAGGATCCCGCTGACCACCATCACGAGCCGCTCACCCTGCACGACCGCCAGGGCCGCGCGACCGTGCTGCTGCGCGATGGTGTGCACCGTCGTCACCACCGACACGTTCTCGTCCGGCGGGGGAGTTCCCACGATCACCGTCGCGGGGGCGGTCGCGTCCCAGTTCAGGGTCGCCGCGCGCGACTGCATGTCCGCACCGGTGTCGCCGCGCACCACGGCGTCGACGACCAGCGCCTCGAGCCGGGTGTCCCACGCGCCGCGCGATTCGGCGGCACTCGCGTACACCGACGCGGCCGCGAACCCCAGCTCGCGGCCGTACCGCAGTATCGCCTCGGTCAGGGCCACGAGCTGCTGCTCGTTGCGGGCGAGCGCCGGCAGCCACTGCTCGAAGAACTCCATCGCGGCCCGCACCATGTCGACGGTCTGCCGCAACGTCAGCCGCCGCGCCAGGTCCTGCGGGATCACCTGGTAGGCGTCGGTGCTGAATCGGATGTCGCTCTCCGGGTCGCGCACCCACTCGATGAAATCGACGACCGACGACTGGATGACCAGCTGCACCGTCGCCCGCTGCGAGGCGTCGAGGTCGGCGAAGAACGGCAGCTGTTCCTGCATCACGTGCACGGCCTCGGTGGAGAGCCGGCCGGAGAACTGCTTGACGCGCCGCAGCAGCGCGTCGGGCAACGGGGCGCGTTCCGGACGCGCGGGCGGCACCGGGCGCCCTGTGGGAGCGCCCGGTGCACGTGTCAACCGCGGTGACGCGGAATCCTCGACCATGGGACGAAACTACGCCCGCGGCCGATCGCCCGTTGCAGGACGGGCCGGATCAGGCCACGCCCGGATCCGACGTCTGTTCCGGCGCGGCCGTGACGTCGTCGATCTTGTACTTCGCGGCGGCCTCGACGGCCCGGGCCCGATCGACGGCACCCTCGCGGCCGAGCGCGGCGAGCACCGCGACGACGGTCGATTCGGCGTCGATGTTGAACACGCGGCGCGCGGCGGGACGGGTGTCGGAGAATCCGAAGCCGTCGGCGCCGAGCACTGTGTAGTCACCGGGCACCCACTGCCGGATCTGGTCCGGAACCGCGCGCATCCAGTCGGACACCGCGACGAACGGGCCGGCCGCGTCGGACAGCACCCGCGCGACGTAGGGGACCGGAGCCTCCGCGCCCGGATCGAGCAGCGCCTTGCGGTCGCACTCGATGCCGTCGCGACGCAGCTCGCCCCACGACGTCACCGACCACACGTCCGCGGACACGCCCCACTCCTCGGCGAGCATCTCCTGGGCGCGCAGCGCCTCCGGCATGATCACACCCGACGCGAGGATCTGCGCCTTCGGGCCGGACGCCGCACCGGTCCGGTACAGGTACATGCCCTTGAGCAGCCCGTCGACGTCGAGGTTCGCGGGCTCGGCCGGCTGTACGTACGGCTCGTTGTAGAGGGTGATGTAGTAGAAGACGTCCTCGCCGCCGAACCCGTCGACGCCGGGGGTTCCGCCGTACATGCGGCGCAGACCGTCGCGCACGATGTGGGCGATCTCGTAGGAGAACGCCGGATCGTAGGTGACCGCCGCCGGGTTGGTGGACGCGAGCAGCAGCGAGTGGCCGTCGGCGTGCTGCAGACCCTCACCGGTCAGCGTCGTCCGGCCGGCGGTCGCGCCGAGCACGAAGCCGCGGGCCATCTGGTCGGCCGCGGCCCAGAGGCCGTCGCCGGTGCGCTGGAACCCGAACATCGAGTAGAAGATGTACACCGGGATCATCGGTTCGCCGTGGGTGGCGTACGACGTGCCCACCGCGGTGAACGAGGCGGTCGAGCCGGCCTCGTTGATGCCCTCGTGCAGGATCTGGCCGACCGCGCTCTCCTTGTAGGCGAGCATGAGTTCGGCATCCACCGACGTGTACAGCTGGCCGTTGCGGTTGTAGATCTTCAGCGACGGGAACCACGAGTCCATACCGAACGTGCGGGCCTCGTCGGGGATGATCGGCACGATGCGCGGACCGATCTCCTTGTCGCGCAACAGTTCCTTGAGCACGCGCACGAGCGCCATGGTGGTGGCGACCTGCTGCTTGCCCGAGCCCTTGCGCACCACGTCGTAGGTCTTGGCCTCGGGTAGCTTCAGCGGTGCCGCGGTGGTGCGGCGCTCGGGCAGGAACCCGCCCAGCTGACGGCGCCGGTCCAGCATGTACTGGATCTCGGGGGACTCGAAGCCGGGGTGGTAGTACGGCGGCATCTTCGGGTTCGCCTCGAGTTCGGCGTCCGAGATCGGGATGCGCTGCAGGTCCCGGAAGTACTTGAGGTCCTCGAGCGTCAGCTTCTTCATCTGGTGCGTGGCGTTGCGGCCCTCGAAGTGCTTGCCGAGGGTGTAGCCCTTGATGGTGTGCGCGAGGATCACCGTCGGCTGACCCTTGTGCTCCATCGCCATCTTGTAGGCGGCGTAGATCTTGCGGTAGTCGTGGCCGCCGCGCTTGAGGTTCCAGATCTCCTGGTCCGTCAGGTCCTTGACCAGCTCCTTCGTGCGCGGGTCGCGGCCGAAGAAGTGCTCACGGACGAAGGCGCCGTCGTTGGCTTTGTACGTCTGGTAGTCGCCGTCCGGGGTGACGTTCATCAGGTTGACCAGCGCGCCGTCCTTGTCGGCGTGGAGCAGCGCGTCCCACTCGCGACCCCACACGACCTTGATGACGTTCCAGCCGGCGCCGCGGAAGAACGACTCCAGCTCCTGGATGATCTTGCCGTTGCCGCGCACCGGGCCGTCCAGGCGCTGCAGGTTGCAGTTGACGACGAAGGTCAGGTTGTCCAGGCCCTCGGTCGCGGCGACGTGCGCGAGGCCGCGCGATTCCGGCTCGTCCATCTCGCCGTCGCCGAGGAACGCCCACACGTGCTGGTCGGAGGTGTCCTTGATACCGCGGTCGTGCAGGTAGTGGTTGAACCGCGCCTGGTAGATCGCGTTCATCGGGCCGAGGCCCATCGACACCGTCGGGAACTCCCAGAACTCCGGGAACAGCCGCGGGTGCGGGTACGACGGCAGGCCGCCGCCCAGCGACGCGTGGCTGTGTTCCTGGCGGAATCCGTCCATCCGCTCCGTGGAGATGCGGCCCTCGAGGAAGGCGCGGGCGTAGATGCCGGGGGAGGCGTGGCCCTGGATGAACACCTGGTCGCCGCCGCCCGGATGGTCCTTGCCGCGGAAGAAGTGGTTGAAACCGACCTCGTAGAGCGCGGCGGAGGACGCGTAGGTGGAGATGTGACCGCCGACGCCGATGCCCGGCCGCTGCGCGCGGGTGACCATGATCGCGGCGTTCCAGCGGATGTATGCGCGGAAACGGCGCTCGACTTCTTCGTCACCGGGGAACCACGGTTCGCTCTCGGTGGGAATGGTGTTGACGTAGTCGGTGGAGGTCAGCGCGGGGATCGATACGTGGCGCTCACCGGCGCGCTCGAGCATGCGCAGCATCAGGTAGCGGGCGCGGCTGGGGCCGGCGGCGTCGAGCATGCCGTCGAACGATTCGAGCCACTCGGCGGTCTCGGCCGGATCGATATCCGGGAGGTAGGAGGCCACACCCTCGCGAATGACGCGAACGCGGCTCTCGGTGGCCGGCCCTGTCGAACTCGGCGAGGGCCCCGATCCCTTGGCACCCGGTGTGTCGGCGCCGTCTAGGGATTGAGGTCCGTGGATCAGGTCTGTCAACGTCTGCTCCTCATCGTGGTGGGGCGCGCAGGTGTGGCGCCCACTCCGTTGATCGGCTCTTGTGGGAGCCGACTCATCGACATCTGAACATGATGCACCCCTCATCTTCCCCCATTCGAGCGCGCGGGGCAGCGGCCGGTAGGCCTATTCCTCCCAGGGCGGACGAGAAGGGCGAATCACCCGAACCGGACGGGCGGTGTCCGTGCGGAGTAGCGTGGGGAAAGAAACTCAGGTCTTTCGTTGCGATTCGGCTTGCGCTGAGCGGTCGAACGATGTTCGCTTTGACCAATCGATGCAATCGTCGTCACACCGGCGTTCCGGGCAACCGGGCGCCGGCAACCCAGAAGGAGGGAACCACCGTGGTCGCCGCGGCGGACGCCAAGAACTACGTTCAGAAGCTCGGTATCACCCACGACCACGTGGTTCAGGAACTCGGCTGGGACGAGGACGTGGACGACGAGATCCGCGTCGCCATCGAGGACATCACCGGTTCCGAACTGCTCGACGAGGACTCCGACGAGGTCGTCGACGTGGTCCTGTTGTGGTGGCGGGAAAGCGACGGTGATCTCGTCGACACCCTGATGGACGTGATCGGCCCGCTGTCGGACGACGGGGTCGTCTGGGTGCTGACGCCGAAGACCGGCCGCCCCGACCACGTCGAGCCCAGCGAGATCGCCGAGTCGGCGACCACCGCCGGTCTGACCCAGACGTCGGCCACCAACCTCGGCGACTGGACCGGTAGCCGGCTGGTGCAGCCGAAGGCTACCCGTCAGAAGCGCTGAGCTCCGCTCACATCGACGCTGAGCTCCGCTCACATCGACGCTGAGCTCCGCTCACATCGACGCTGAGTTCCGCTCTCCAGTAGTTCCACTACAGCGAAGGATCGAACTGCCCGATGGCTATCGAGGTGGGCGCCGAGGCGCCCGATTTCACCCTGAAGGACCAGAACAACCAGGAAGTGTCGCTGTCGAGCTTCCGCGGCAAGAAGAACGTGCTGCTGGTGTTCTACCCGCTCGCGTTCACCGGTGTGTGCCAGGGCGAGCTGTGCGCGGTGCGCGACGACCTGCCCACCTTCGAGAACGACAACACCGCGATCCTCGCGGTCTCGGTCGGTGCGTCGCCCACCCACAAGATCTGGTCCGCCGAGCAGGGCTACACGTTCCCGCTGCTGTCCGACTTCTGGCCGCACGGTGAGGTCGCGCAGGCATACGGCGTGTTCAACGAGAAGCTCGGCTTCGCGAACCGCGGCACCTTCGTCATCGACAAGGCCGGCATCGTGCGTTTCGCCGAGGAGAACCAGCCCGGCGAGCCCCGTGACCAGGGAGCTTGGGCCAGGGCGCTCGCCGCGCTAGAGTCCTGAGTCGACTCCGGCGGAACTCCGCCGGAGGTCGGGGCGTGTAGCTCAGTGGTAGAGCTCTGGTTTTACACACCAGCGGTCGGGGGTTCGAAACCCTCCGCGCCCACCATTGCCCCTTGCCTGTTTACGCAGGTGAGGGGTGATTTTTCTACTTCCAGACAGAACCGCTCAAACGGCGGCGGACAGTTTTCGGACAGTCAAGCCGAAATCGCACCCCGTCGCGCACGGTCCAACGCGTCCGCCACGAGGTCGAGATCGTCGTCGAACAGGTCGGCATACACGTCGAGTGTCATGGCCGCGGACGCGTGTCCGAGCATCCGCTGCACCGCCTTGACGTGAGCGCCGGCCGACACCGCGAGCGATGCCGCTGTGTGACGTAGATCGTGCGGGGTCAGCTCGGGAACCCCGGCGGCCTTCGCGGCGGTCCGGAACCACGACCGTTGCCGCGGCCGGCGCATGAACCCGCCGTCGGTTCCCGGGAACACGAGATCGTGGCGGTCCTTCCCCTCACACAGCGCCGCCAGGTCCTCGACGAGGAACCTCGGTACTGGGATCGACCGTTCCTTCATCGACTTCGTCGTCCCGACCATCACATTCGCCCCGACCTCCACCGCGTTGCGGGAGACGATCAGCCGGCGCCGCAGCAAGTCGAGGTCGCAGACGCGAAGTCCGATCGCCTCACCCCACCTCAGTCCGCAGTACGCCAGCGTCAGCACCAACGCCGACTTGTCCCCGGCGGCACCCGCCATTTTCGCCACCTGTTCGTGGGTGAGATAGATCTTCCGCTTGGGGCGCTTGCGCGGCAGGTTCTCGATCTTCCGGGCCTTGTTCGTCACCAGCTTCCGGTCCCGCACTGCGCGGTCGAGGATGCCTGCGAGCACGGCGTGGGCGCGGATCGTGGTGGTGGCCGAGGCTGCCTTCTTGATGACGACGTCGGGGTCGTTGGGGTCGCGGATCTCGGTGACCAGGTCGGCGATCCACTCTTCGACGTCGCTGATCTCGATAGATGCGATCGGCTTGTTTCCCCACCGCGGTTCGACGTGTGTGCGCCAGGCGGAATCGAGGCCGACGTACGCCGATGGCTTTAGGCGTGACTTCTTGGCGGCAAGCCAGGCTGGCGCGAGCTCGGCGACGAGCGTGCGTCCGTCCCTGGGGTCGACGTACTCGCCGTCGGCTTTGCGGACCTCGATGCGGGAGGCGAAGTCTCGGGCGGCCTCGGCGTTGGTGAATCCGGACTTGCTGCCTTGGCTGCCGTCCGGTTTCATGTACCGGACCTTGTAGCGGGTGCCTTTCGTGGTGCTGTACGACTTGACGGTGGCCATCGGTTAGGGCTGCTCTCGCCAAGCGCTCCGAACAGCAGCAGGATCTCCCGTGCCGTCGAACTTGTAATCCTGGTACCGGTCGACGCGAATCTTTCCCAGAGTCTCTTTGCCGTGGAAGTTCCAGACCGACATCGATCCCACCGCCTCTGCGTACGGCGTGACCCGGAGTGCGGTTGCCAGTTCCGTCGCGAAGTCTTTGAACTCGTCGCCGTCCAGCTCGGGCGCGCAGATGTAGAAGATGGCCGACACCATGCTCGGATCCTCTTTCCATTCGAGGGTCTGGGTGGTGACGAACTTGACATGTTCTCGCGACGGGAAGGTCGAGGTGACAGCTTCGAGTTCCGGAACCGGGGTCCCGGCGTAGTCGCTGCAATTGCTCATGTCGATGGAGGATGCTGCGATCGGCGCCGGCGAGCACGAAGCGCGATTGGGAAGTGGTTCGAATTCATATCCGCCGACGGTTAATCCAGTGCGGGCTGCTCCCAGTGAGTCCAGGGCGAATTTGCCGTTGGCTTGGCGCGCGCCGCCCTCTGCTTTCTGGCTGTCCCCACAGTCGACCTGGACGTGCCATCCGCCCACGTCAGAACTCTTGTACAGACGTCGCACTTCTTGAAAGGCGTTGCGCAGCTGCTGATCTGTGTAGTCCTGGGCGACGATCATTACGAGGTAGCCCTCGCGCTCCTCGCGCAGCCAGTATTCGGCGACGTCAGTATTGACGGCTGTCGTTGATGGACGTTCGGAGGTCGTGCTGGGATTGGCCGCTTCGGACGCAACGGCGGTGGCTGTGGTGCTGGCAGGAGTGGCAGTGGGCTCGGCATCGGACGAGCAAGCTGTAAGCGTGAGCGCCCCAGCGAGTGTGGTGGCGAGCGCGTATCTACGCATGGTCTTCCTTCCAGGGGTGATCATTCAGTTGGTCCGGCGAGCGATCTGGCGTTCGACCCACTTCCGTTCGCCGGCGGTCAGGGTGCGTATTCGGGTCAGGAGGATGTCGTGGTCGACCCACAGCTCCTCGGCGGCCTCGTCGTCGGCGCGCCCCTGGCACCACATGAGCGCGTCGACGAGCTCGGGCAGGCGGATCATCCGGCGGGCGGTGAGCTCCTCGACGACGTGTTCCTCGCGGGCCGCGAAGAACGGGTGCGGGGGTACGGGCCCGCGTTCGAGGTGGTTTATCTCGTGCGTGAGGGTGGAGCGCCGTTCTGTCTGCGAGCTGGTCTTGTCGATCTCGATGCCGCCTCGGGTGAGACGGCCGAGATTTCCGTGGGTGGGGCGGTCGACGAAGTGGACGTCAACGTGCGGAAAGTGTTGGTGCAGATGCCTCCATGGATTCCACTTGCGGCGGGACATGGAGGGATTAGAACACTTGTTCGAAGTAACTTCCACGTAACACGCTGATCTTGTAGCAGGTTGCTACACGGGAGATGGCGGTGATTAAGCGCCATCCTCCGGTCCGTCCGGGTCGGGGTGATCCCACGGTTCGCCTTCCAGTCGCCGGCGCTTCCGTTCCCGCGTCTCGCCCTTGCGTGCCGCCAGCTCGTAGCCCTCGGGCTCCTCGACGTCTTCAGGTCCCTCAGCGTCCTCGGGCTCATCGTCGACAAGGCGCAGGCCTGGATCCTCGGCGGGCAAGTCTCCACCCCTGGTGTCGTCTTGGTCGTCACGCCCTTCAAGCATTCCGTCGATGACGCGGAGGATCGCTTCTCGTTGACTACGTGACAGTCGGTGCGCCTTCTGGGGGAGCTTGAAGGGCTCGCGGACAGGTTCGCCGCGGAGCTCCCATGCCTTCTTGACGGTGATGCCGAGTGCATCCGCGATCAGTTCGGCGGTGCCCTCTTCGACGCCCTCGCCCTTCACGAATCGGCTCACGCGGTCGGCGTAGATCCCCGCGGATTCGGCGACCTTTCGCATGCTGCGGCCGGCGAACACTTCTTCCCATTGGGGCGGTAGTCCCGCTCGTTTCTTCGTCACGTCTACGAACCCTGCCTGTAGCTGTCGGTGTTGCCCAACTTCTTGTGTAGACAACGTGTCTACAAATTACCTGGCACAACGGACAACAACCTGGAGCTTCTGTGCCTCGACAGACTCCCGACTTGTAGACACCCCCGTCTACATGTTGTACTGTCGCACACAACGCACAACAAACCGTCTACACTTCGAAAGGCAGGGGAAATGCAGCACTACACAGACGGGAGGTTCTGGGTGAAGCTCATCAGCTCGAAGGCGTTCAGCCAGTACGTCGAGCACCGCGGATTCACGGTCCGTTCCCTTGCGGCGGCAACGGACAAGGAGCTCAAGAAGGCGAAGGCCATGCGCGGCGACAAGCCTGCTGGGTGCTCCCGGTCCCTCATCGGCCACCTGATGTCCGGGCATAGGAACACCTGCTTGCCGCATACCGCTCGCGCGATCGAAAGGGTTCTCGATGCGCCCGCAGGCTCTCTTTTTGTGCCCCAAGTGTTGCCCGTTGTTCGCAACACTGCTGCATAGCTTCCGATCCACTCAACCGAAAGGAGCAGTACGTGACGTCGACTCTCACCCGCGAGATCCCGCTGTCGATCGAGGACACCGCGCGGATGCTCGGCTGGCAGGGGCCCGGCACCCACACCTCGCCCTCGTACAACACCGTCCTCAAGGCCTGCCAGCGCGGCGATCTGCCCGCCTATCAGGCGGACGGACCAAACGGAAAGCGCAAGTGCCGCTGGATGATCCTGCCCTCTGATGCCATCGCATGGCGCAGCGGCAGGCTACCCGCCCGTACGAAGTCGCTCCGATGAGCACCTCGACCGACAAGCGCCCAGCAAAGGAAAAGGCCGCCCCGTATGCGGCGGGACGGCCTGACATCGAAACCCTGGAAGGAAATCGGATGCCTTACAACCTTACCTCAGACGATCTCGAAGTCGAGATCGGCGAGCTGATCGACCACTACCGAGTGGGCGCCCGCAGCACCAACTTCGGAGTTCTCTCCATCCAGCGATTCACCTGCAACGGCAGCTGGTCGGTGCGCTTGCTCGTCGACGGCCGCTTCACGGGCGAGCACGTCGACATCTGGATCGACACCGACGGGCGCGCCTGGCATGCGATCAACGCCGATGGCCCTGAGCTGGCGACTGCATTGCTGAACGCCCGCAATCGTTTCGTCGAGTCGGCTCCGGTCGAGATGGCGAAGGGGGCCTGACATGTCGATCCTCACCCGGCCTCTCACCGACGCCGAACTCAAGGCCGCCGGCATCGAGCCCGCTCCGATCGCGCACGAGACCTTCACGCAGGTGTTCGCTGTCCACGACGGGGAACTCGAGATCGTCGACGAGGACAAGGGCGACGACACTCCTCCTGGCCCGGCGCGTATCGGTCTCGCCGTGTGGGCCTGGGCGATCACCTTCGGTGGCGCAGTCGGTGCCCTGATCTTCGCCGCGGAGGTGGCGTCGTGACCATCTTCATCGACAGTCCGGTCCGGTCGACGAACCGCGAGCGCCGCACCTGCACCTGCGCAGGCACGGCCCCGGGATTCCCTCAGCACGAGATCGGCTGCGGAACCACAGCCTTCGAGCCCGTGGGCACGCGGTGCTGCGGTTGGGCAGACGGCATCTGCGACGGTTGCCCGAAGGCGGTGGCCTGATGGCGAAGCGACAGAGCGTCCACATCCTTGAGTCTGCGCAGTTCGGTGACACCACGATGCCGGAGTACGTCATCGAACCGGCACGCCGCACCGTCGCCGCCAACGCCCGCAGCGTCGAGGATGCACGCCGGCTCCTTGAGATGCTCGGCCTCATCGAGCCTGTCATCACCGCAGAGGTTGCCGCTGGGCCGGTGAAGTGCCAGCGCCGCTGCGAGCAATGCGGGAAACCGATGCGGAACCAGGGCGAGGACCCGGGCATGTGGCCTGGGACTGTCGCCATCCGCGCCAAGGGCATGTGCGGCCCCTGCTACGACCG
>NZ_JADZGH010000273.1:0-5275 GCF_015865005.1 Rhodococcus sp. CX | reverse complement strand
CCCGGCTGCACCACGAGGCAGGACACCGACACCGACAACCACCTCGAGCTGTTGCTCGACAACGACCGAGAGGAACTGACATGGCCGTTGCCATGAGCCGGGCGCAGATCGTCGAGACGGCCCGCACCCGCGGTTGCTACCTGCGTATCCGTCACGGCAAGCACATCTCCCAGCCGCTGCCCCCGGGCCGTCCGTGGGCCGTGCAGATCGCCTTCCGCAACGTCATCAACCGTGAGGCGCTGGCAGGTTCGTTTCCCACCCACGAGCAGGCTGTCGAGTTTGCACTCGGCCGGCTCGCCGAGCTGAAGGACTTCGCACGATGAGTGCCGTCGAGAAAACTGTCCGCAACCTTGCCGCGATCGCCGCTGCGAAGAAGTTGCTGGCCGAGGCGGAGGACCGCGAGAAGGCCGCGCTGGCATCGCAGGTCACCCGCGGCACGAACTACGCGTACACGCTGGCAGGGGAGGAGCTCGGGTACGCGACGGTGCCGAAGCCGACGCAGCCGAAGCCGGTCGTGACGATCACCGATGAGGCGCAGGTGTTCCCGTGGCTGGTGGAGGCGTTCGGGCCGGACGTGATCGAGGAGCGTGTGGTGCTCACCGACCAGGGGCGCGCCTCGCTTGAGGCGTACGTCCTCGAGGCGCACAAGGCCGCCGGGTCGGAGGACTACTTCGACCTGCCGGGCGTCTCGGTGTCGGTGCCGCCCGCGAAGGCCCCGACACCGCGGTTCACGCCCGCGAAGAACGTCGTGGAGCTGGTGCGTGGCATGGCCGCCGCCGGCGAGTTGAACCTCGGCGAGGTGCTCGCACTCGAAGGTGGTGCGCAGTGACCGCTCTCAGCTTCGCGCCCGCCACCAAGGAGGCCAGCAAGGCCAGGATCGCCCTCTGCGGTCCGTCGGGTTCCGGCAAGACGTACACCGCCCTTGCGCTCGCGACCGCACTGTCGGATCGCGTCGCGGTGATCGACACCGAGCGAGGTTCCGCCTCGAAGTACGTCGGGCTCAACGGCTGGGCGTTCGACACCGTTCAGCCGGACTCGTACAGCCCACGGTCGCTGGTGGACCTGCTCGGCTTGGCGGCCGGCGGCGGGTACGGCGTCGTCATCATCGATTCGCTCTCGCACTACTGGGAGGGCGCGGACGGGATGCTCGAGCAGGTCGACCGTAAGTCCGGTGCCAACAAGTTCACGTCGGGATGGAAGGACATGCGACCTGAGGAGCGTCGCATGATCGACGCCATCATCTCCTTCCCTGGGCACGTGATCGTCACGCTCCGCACGAAGACGGAGTACGTGATCGTCGAGAACGAGAAGGGCAAGAAGGAGCCGCAGAAGGTCGGTTTGAAGCCGATCCAGCGGGACGGCATCGAGTACGAGTTCGACCTGATCGGTGAGTTGGATGTGCAGAACACGATGCGAGTGACGAAGTCCCGCATTCACACACTCACCAACGTGGTCATCCCTCTGCCCGGTGAGGAGCTTGCCCACCAGATCGACGCTTGGCTGTCGGATGGTGTGCAGGTACCGACGGCGGCCGAGTTCCGCAAGCGCGCTCTGGATCTCACGGGAAACAAGGCTGGTCTGCTCGCGCTGTACGCGGAGGTGAAGGGGCATCGGATGCTCGGTTCTCCGACGACCGACGCCGAAGGCCGGCCGGGTGTGCTCGGCGATCTGATCACCTACCTGGGTTCACAGGCTGCCGCGAAGCTCGCCGCGGTGCCGAACGACTGAACACCTGATCTTGCCGGGTGGCGGTGTGCCGACGGAGTCCTGATCGGGCGCACCAGATGTGCGCACCACACCGCCCCCGGCCTCCCTTTGGAGGCAAGGAATGAACCAATCTGAACTGAAGGGGCTGATCGCCGCGGCGCTGATGCCCGGCGCGCCGGAGCTGGTTGCCGACACCGCCGCGAACCTCGCGCGCACAATCCTCGAGCGGCACGAGGTGGTCGAGCTTCCCGCTTCGTCGTTCGAGGATGAGCACGGCGTCACCTGGTCCGACTCGTCCGGTGGCTTCCAGCTCGCGACGGTCGCAGGGCCGGAAGTCTGGGTGGCGGGGGAAATCCTGTCGCCTGACGAGCTGCAGGAGACTGCCGCTGCGCTGCTGGCTGCTCGCCGCCTGGTGCTTGCCGAGCGTGCCGAGGTGCGCAAGACGGCGGGGGTCGTCTGGTGAGCGTCGACATCGTGCTCGAGCTGCCGTACGAGAAGCCTCCGCTGTCGATGAACGACCGCCTGCACTGGCGAAAGAAGGCCGTGATCACCGCGTCGATCCGCGAGGTCACACACATGCTCGCCAGGCAGGCGAAGGTGCCGACCGGCCGCGGCCGCGTCACGGTGTGCCTGCACTACCGGCCGCGCGACAACCGTCGGCGCGACGCCGACAACCTCATGCCGGTGCTCAAGGCAGCATGCGACGGTCTCGTCGACTACGGGCTCACCGCCGACGACACGCCGGAGCTGATGCAGAAGCTCATGCCCGTAATCCACGCAGCAGAGAAGGGCCGCCCCGGCTCCCTCTGGCTCACGATCGGAGATCCCCAGTGACCCAACCCATCAGCGCGTACACCGGAGGAGATCCGGGCGCGGACCCGGCGCACGAATGGAAGCACCACACCCAGGCGAGTGAGACCGCTGCGGATCCGCCTGGTGAAGCTTCCGGTTCGCACCGGCTGACGGTCACGCGCACAACTTCATCGACAGTGGTGAAGTCCGGAGCGGTCGCCGATGCAGTGCGGCGGCGCTGCGATCGTCTCCGCGAGACGGGGACTGTGGCGACGGTCGCTGAGAGCCTGGACGGCTATGTCGTGCGGTTTACCGACGTCGACGGGGCTCGTGTCGTCCTGACCTACCAGGAGGGGAAGTGAAGTCCGCCGTGCGCATCGCCGGTGTCGCTGGCCTGTGCATCGCCGGGTGGCTCACCGTCGCCGCCTGGACCATCGACCGAGCCTCACAAACCCTCTACGAGTGGAGCGACCATGAGTGACCGAGACGAACTTCTCGCTGCGATGAAGGCGCACTCGATGCGGTCCTGGACTGATGGCGTCGGATCTGTATGCGCGTGCGGCTGGGAGGGACGCCTCCTCAGCGCTCACACCGTCGACGAGCTCCTCGCCGCCGGCTACCGCAGGGCCCGCGTAATCACCACCGTGCAGGAGCTCGCCGACATGCGTGACGGCACGGTGATCATCGGCCCGGACGGGCTCGTCGGCGAAAAGCGGGACTTCCCGCTCGATCTGGCCGTCCGCTACGTCAACGGCACCACGGAGACGAACGCGGACATTCCGATGCCCGTCACGGTCCTCTACACCCCCGAGGAGTCACGGTGAGCGACTACTGCCCAGCCCGCCACGACGACACACCCGGCCACGCCTGCCTCTGCGTGAAAGACACCGGCCACCGCCGGGAGCACCTGTGCCTGTGCGGCTACGAGTGGGACGTCTCCCGGAAGATCAGGACCGGCTCGAATCACTGGCAGCTCATCGGCGACACCTGGCGATGGATCACCGGGGAGGCGTCGTGAGTCACGTCGAAACCGTCGAAACCGCCCTCGACCACGCCATCCACGAAAACGACGAACTCCGCGCTGTCATCGACAGCATCCGCGACTACGCCCAGCTCCTGCGGGCGATGGCCGACGAGGTACGGCAACTCGATGCGGTCTACCAGGCCCGCGTATACGACGACATCGCCACAACCCTCGAACGCAAGATTGGAGACAAGCTGTGAGTGATCCGACGACACCCGAAGGCCGCGCCGAACTGCGCGACAAGATCCGCGCCGCATGGCCCGCCCGAGCGCTCACTCACGGCCGCGGAATGCACGTACCGCCCGTGCGCGACGGAGGCAACACAGCGGCGTGCATCGACCTCGCAGTCGAACTCGCCGTCGAACACTTCGCCCCGGCGCCGTGCGTCATGACGCACACCCCGCCGTTCGACTTCGCGCAGTGTGAAACCCACGACGAGACGTTCCCCCTCGGAGAGTCTTGCCGGTTCGATGGGCGCGACATGGTTGAGGTCTTGTTCGAGGCTGTCGACGAGCAGCGCGGCCGGGCCGTGCGCGCCGAGCTCGAGCGGGACCGCGCCGAGGCTGCACTCGCCCGGGTGCGCGAGTACGTCGACGACCTAGCGAACGTGCCGAACGTCGGCTACGACAGCAGCGAGCAGTGGGAGTTGGACACCAGGCGAGAGGTTGCCCGCGAACTACGTGCAGTGCTGGACGGTGACCGGTGACACCCGATCAGCTCCGGCTCCTCGCCGAACTCCATCCCCGCCAAATCCTCGGACTCGCCGACGCACCCGACTACTGGTGCCCACAAATCCGCGACACCCGCGGCGGCGGAACCCCAACCGACCCGGAATGGCACGCCGCCGGCCTCTGGCGCAAAACCTACACATGGGGCATCGCCATCACCCAGCCCGGCGACTACATGGAAGAACGCGGCATCACCGCACCCGAACACACCGTGACCCTCACCTGGCGGCAAATCACGGCCTGGGCAGAAGCGCTGCCCGAGGAACGCCGCATCGCAGCGCGGAAGGCACGCATGTCGATCCACGCCGCCGACGAGAACACCGCGGTCGCAGAGCTCTTCGCGCCAGCCGTCGGGGCTGAACCGGAGATGACGTTGTGGTGACCGAGTGCCCGGTGTGGCGCCGGAGGGTGCACGCGTCCGAGTACACCGGCCGCGTCACCCGGCACGACGACACCGCGGGAAGTACCTGCCCGATGAGCGGGCACCACATCCCGCTCGAACAGCTCGAAAGGAGGGCCGCCTGATGGCGTCCACCGGGAAAGACCACGCACGCATGAACCTCGGGATCTGGGGCGACGACGACTGGCTCGACTGCACCCCACCCGCGCAGCACCTGTACTTCGTGCTGTGGAACTGGCCGACTCTGTCGTACTGCGGTGCGGGGGACTGGCACCCGGGCCGCATCGCCTCGAAAGCGAAGGGATGGACGCCGGCTGCGGTCGAGCGTGCCGCCGCCGAGTTGTCCCGGGATCTGTTCCTGCTCATCGACGAGACGACAGGGGAGTTCCTGTTGCGGTCGTGGATCAAGCACGACGGCCTGTGGAAGGTGCCGAACATGGCCGTGTCGATGGCGAACGCGCGTGCCGAGTTGGCGTCTCGGACGTTGCGAGGGGTGATCGTGCACGAGGTGTCGAAGGTGCGTGCCACGCATCCGGGGTTGTCGTCGTGGGAGCGGGCCGCGGTGGTGTCGATGCTGGAGCAGAAGGCAGTGGATCCGGCGTCTCCTGTCTCTTATACACATCT
>NZ_JADZGH010000073.1:0-1058 GCF_015865005.1 Rhodococcus sp. CX | reverse complement strand
CGCCCCCGGACCGCCCCCGGCGGCGAGCACCGCGACCGCGGGCGCGACCTTCGCGATGCCCGCCGCGGCCAGGACGACGCTGAGCGCCGCGAACCGGCCACGTCCCTGCAGCAGGCCCTGTTCGGCGGCGAGGAGAACCAGCAGGGGTGCGGTCACGAGGGACCCGAACGCCCCGGCCACACTCGTGTCGAGCGCCCACGCGACCACCGGCACCAGCACGGCCGCGATGCCCGCCGCGAGCGCGGCGCACCGGTAGCCGAGGCGACGCAGTTCGTCGATGCCGCTGCCGTGCACGGTTTCCCGCGCGACCACCGTCTGCAGGGCGAGCGCGGGCACCGCGAGGACGAGCTGGGCGGCGAGCAGGCTGGCGAATTCGCCGTAGCCGGCCGGGCCCAGCCAGCGGCTCGCGGGCAGGTGCAGCAGGTAGGACGCCAGGCTGGCGGTCATCGCACCGGCGGTCACCATCGTCATTCCGGCGACGGCGGATCCGGTGGGCGCGGGACGCGGCGTCTGAGGTCGCGGCATCCGCCCATCCTTACACCTGCACCGGCCCGTATTCTGCGCGCATGGTCAGGCCGGTGTCGTTGCGTTCCGTCGTGCCGGTCGTCTACAGCCTCGCGCTGGCGGTCGCGGTGCTCGGCCCGCTGCTGTTCTCCCCCGGCTATCTGTTGCTGCGCGACGCGGTGAGCACGCCGCGTTCGTTCCCGACGGATTCGGCCCTGGGCATCACCGACGCCGCGGCCCGCGCGGTGCCGCAGGACGCGCTGCTCGCGGCCGTGACCGTCGTCGTCGACGGCGGGATCGCGGTGACGGCACTGCTCGTGGCGGCGCTGTGGGCGGCGGGCTGGGGCGCGGCACGGCTGGTGGTGACGGTGCTGCCGGACCGAGCGGCCGGTCTGCCCGCGCAACTGGTGGCGGCGACGGTGGCGGTGTGGAACCCGTACGTCGCCGAACGGCTGCTGCAGGGCCACTGGAGCCTGCTGGTGGGGTACGCGGCGCTGCCCTGGGTCGTGTGCGCGACCGTCGCGGTGCGTGGCGGACTGCGCTGGGGGTGGTGG
>NZ_JADZGH010000072.1:22440-26115 GCF_015865005.1 Rhodococcus sp. CX | reverse complement strand
ACCCGACCCTCTCGAGCAATGCGTCGACGTCGACGGTGCCGTCGGCATCGTCGAGTCCCCAGCGCACGTCCTCGGCGATCGTGCGGCCGAGGATCTGGGATTCCGGGTGCTGGAAGACCAGTGCCGTGCCGCCCGGGGCACCGAGACCGACGTGGCCGGGACGGTCGACGAGACCGGTTGTCGGGTCGAGTCCGGCGAGGATCCGCGCGAGGGTGGACTTGCCCGAGCCGTTGGCTCCGACCACCGCGACGAAGTCCCCGGCGGTGATCGTCAGATCGATGTCGGTGAGCGCGTCGGTGGTGGCTCCCGGGTAGCGGTAGGTGACCGACCGCAGGTGCACGGGCAGCGGTGCCGGTTCCGCCTGGGCCGTGGCCGGCCATTCGGTGGGCGGGCTGCTCCACCGCGTGCGCAGCGCGATCGTGCGGAAGATCCCGAAGCTGAGCAGTGCGCTGCCGACGATGCCGACGACCGTGGCACCGCCGATCCACAGCCACCAGTACTCGACGAGGAAATCGGCGGTGCGGGTGAAGGCGTCGACGAATGCCTGTCCCGCACCGGCTGCCCGGAATGCCCGCAGGGCGCCCTGCAGCGAGGCGGCGAGCGAGTCGAGCAGCAGGATCCGGGTCCGTTCGAACAACAGCAGCATCCCGACGGTGAATCCCGCGAGCACGAGCCCGATGGGGATCGACCCGGCGAACACCACGAAGCCCGCGTTCCTGCCCCAGCGGCGTTCGGCATATCCGACGAGGATTCCCACGCCGACGAGGACGAGCAACATCACGACCCCGAACGGGCCGCCGGCGATCAGGGCTACGACGCTGGCCGCGACGGTCGCTGCGATCGCGGACCGCATCCGGTTTCCTGCGGCGAGGAATGCGATCGGCAGGGTGATGAGAACCTGCGCGGCTCCGACCGGGATGAACCCGGTGACGACGGTGACGACGGCTGTCAGTGCTCCGAACACCGCCGCGGCCGCGATCTCGAACGGCCGCAGCGGGCCCCTTGCTGTCGTGGTTCCGGCGCGCACCGCTCCCAGTGTGCCAGCCACGCCGCGGCCCCGAACCGCCCGCCGGGGCGATCCACGCGGCGAGTGCGAATCCGCTCACGCTGTAGCACGGGCGAATTCCGAATCGGTGGGCACATCGTGATTCACGAGGCCACCGGGCCACCGCCGGGGGCTGGTCGACGATGTGGAATCTCTGTTAACTTTCTGCGCATTCACGTATCGACAGGGGGGTGGACATGCGCCTGCGCGCACTCACCGCCGCGACCTTCGCGGCGATCTTCGCGCTCTTCGGAACCGGAACGGCACAGGCCGAGGAACCTGCACCTCCCCTACCCGTGGGAAAGACCTTCCTCGACGGTCTCGCAAGCGAATTGGGATCACCCGGCGGCAACGCCCCCGGCACCAACGACTGGAGCTGCGTGCCGTCGGAGGAACATCCCGACCCGGTGATCCTCGTGCACGGCACCGTCCTCAACCGGCAGGACAACTGGTCGTACCTGGCACCCCTGCTCGCCAACGAGGGGTACTGCGTCTTCGCCCTCACTTACGGCAACCATGCCGACCTGCCGTGGCCGCTCGACGCCGTCGGTGGACTGCTGCCGATGGAAGAGAGCGCACAGCAGCTATCCGATTTCGTCGACGAGGTCCTCGCCGCCACCGGCGCGGAGAAGGTGGATCTGATCGGCCACTCGCAGGGCACGTTGATGCCCGTCTGGTACGTCAAGTTCCTCGGCGGCAACGAGAAGGTCGACGACTACATCTCCCTCGGTCCCGTGTACGAGGGCAGCCACGCGTTCCTGATCGCCGCGTCTTTCGAGTTGTTCGAGCAGGTCGGGGCACGCCAGGACATGGAGAACCTGGTGCACGCGCTCGGGTGTGGCGCCTGCCCGCAGGTGCTGGCCGGCTCCGACTGGATCCACACCATCCAGGAGGCCGGCGTGTACGCCGACGAGGTCACCTACACGAACATCATGAGCCGCTACGAAGAGATCGTCCTGCCCTACACCAGCGGTTATCGCGAAGCCCCCAACGCAACGAACATCGTGCTCCAGGATCACTGCGGCAACGACTTCGTCGAGCACGCCGGCATCGTCAACGACCCGAACGCCGCGTGGTTCGTGCTGAAGGCACTCGATCCGGAGGATCCGCGACCGCTGAACTGCGTGTTCGTGCCGCCGATCCTCGGCTGGAGCCCGGACCCGACGCTCGGGCCGGCACCGGAGACCGAGGCGGTCGCCGCGCGGGCCGGCTACTGACGGCCGACGGCCGGGCGCGCAGCGATCAGAACGGAACCTGCACTGCGAGAAGGCCCGTTCCCGGCGCGCGACCGGACAGGACGCGACAGAACTCGACCGCGTCCATCTCGACTGGTTGTGCACCGGACCCGGTGCGCCAGCGACCTCCGGCCGGACCGGTCAGGGTGAGATCGATCGGCCGGCCGTGCCGTCCTGCCCATTCGGCGACGACGTCGGCGACGAGCGCCCCGTCGTGTTCGGGGGTCAGGACCATCGTCTCGCCGGTCGCGCGGCAGATGTCCACGCGGTGCATCCAGGGGTCACGTGTGACGATGACGTCGACCAGATATCCGACGGTCCACCATTCCTCGACGCCACCGACCGTCTGCGCCGGTTTCAGGGTCAGCTTCCGCACGAGGGACGGCGTGCGGGCGCGTGCCCGGGCCGCCTTGGCCCCCGTCGCCCGGTAGGCCGACGCCAATGTCGCGGTGTCGAGACTCGCGTATTTCTCGACCTGATGCGCGGTCAGCGCGTCGATGAAGACGCCGGGCGACCGTTTCGCGACGGCGAGCTGGCGACGCATCTCCAGGAGGGACGCGGACATCCGCGTCATCCCGTAGGCGTGACCGGCCATCGCGCGCACGTCCCAGCCGGGGCATTCGGTCGGTTGTCTCCACTCGTCGGGCGTCAGCCGGTCCAGCAGATCGGCGAACCGCTCGTACTCGGTGGCGGCCAGGCGCATCGCGAGGTCGCGTTGCATCTCCGGTCGTCGTGGCCGCGTGGTGGACTCGGTTGCAGTCGTTGCAGCCATCGGACGCTCCTTACAGTCCTACATTCTCGGCGAACATGTTCACGGCCCGATCGAGGAGCCGACGCCACCGGTCGCCACCGGGATCGTTGGCGAGCTGGGCGTCGATGAGACCACCCGTGAGCGCGACGCACAGATCCACATCCTGCTGGTCACGAATCCCCAACTCTGCCAACGTGTTACGGAACAGATCGAGGGTCTGCACGGCCGGCGCATACGCTTCGTCGCTCGGCTCGAAGTCGATGACGATCCGCTGGTTCATCAGCTGGAATCGGGCGAGATCTTCGACGCAGAAATCGAAGAAGGTGGCCGCGAGGGATCGCAGCACACCGCGCGGTGTGTCGGGCAGGTTCCGGACGCATTCCGTCATGACCGCCAGGCACTCGCTCCACGCCTGTCCGAACATCGCGTCGTAGAGCGCGTTCTTCGAATCGAAGTGGCTGTAGAGCGAGGGGGGCCGCATTCCCACGCGGTCGGCGACCTCGCGGAGGGTCAGGTTCGCGAGCCCGCGCTCGCGGGCGGTATCCCAGGCCGCGGTGAGAATCTCGGACCGAGTTGCCGAACGGCGTTCGGCAACCCTATCGCGATTCGGTTTGCCTAACACACTTAGGACGATCCTCGCGTCG
>NZ_JADZGH010000072.1:19187-22297 GCF_015865005.1 Rhodococcus sp. CX | reverse complement strand
ACTTGATGATCTTCGTGACGCGACCGGCGCCGACGGTGCGGCCACCCTCGCGGATCGCGAAGCGCAGGCCCTCGTCCATAGCGACCGGCTGGATCAGGACGACCGACATCTCGGTGTTGTCGCCCGGCATGACCATCTCGGTGCCCTCGGGAAGGGTCACAACGCCCGTCACGTCCGTGGTACGGAAGTAGAACTGCGGACGGTAGTTGTTGAAGAACGGCGTGTGGCGGCCGCCCTCTTCCTTGTTGAGGATGTAGGCCTGGCCCTCGAACTCCGTGTGCGGAGTCGTGGTGCCCGGCTTGACGACGACCTGGCCGCGCTCGACGTCCTCGCGCTTGATGCCGCGGACCAGCAGACCGACGTTGTCGCCGGCCTGGCCCTGGTCGAGCAGCTTGCGGAACATCTCGATGCCGGTGACCGTGGTCTTGGTCGAGGTCGGGCGGATACCGACGATCTCGACTTCCTCGTTCACGTTGATGACACCGCGCTCGATGCGGCCGGTGACGACGGTGCCACGACCGGTGATCGTGAAGACGTCCTCGACGGGCATCAGGAACGGCTTGTCGGTCTCACGGACCGGGTCCGGGATCGACTCGTCGACAGCGTCCATCAGGTCCTCGATGGACTTGACCCACTTCGGGTCACCCTCGAGCGCCTTGAGAGCCGAGATCGGGACGACCGGAGCTTCCTCGTCGAACTCCTGGGCGGCCAGCAGCTCGCGGACCTCCATCTCGACGAGCTCGAGGATTTCCTCGTCGTCGACCATGTCGGCCTTGTTCAGGGCGACGAGGATGTAGGGCACGCCGACCTGGCGGGCGAGCAGCACGTGCTCACGCGTCTGCGGCATCGGGCCGTCGGTGGCGGCCACGACCAGGATCGCGCCGTCCATCTGGGCAGCACCGGTGATCATGTTCTTGATGTAGTCGGCGTGACCCGGAGCGTCGACGTGCGCGTAGTGGCGCTTCTCCGTCTGGTACTCGACGTGGGAGATGTTGATCGTGATACCACG
Organism: Rhodococcus sp. CX; assembly: GCF_015865005.1. Taxonomy (NCBI): domain Bacteria; kingdom Bacillati; phylum Actinomycetota; class Actinomycetes; order Mycobacteriales; family Nocardiaceae; genus Rhodococcus; species Rhodococcus sp. CX. The sequence continues at coordinate 21,288 of NZ_JADZGH010000072.1, read as the reverse complement.
AGCCTTCTCCTCGGGAGCCTTGTCGATCTGGTCGAACGCGAAGCTCTCGTTGAGATCCGGGTACTTGTCGGCCAGCACCTTGGTGATCGCAGCCGTGGTGGTGGTCTTGCCATGGTCGACGTGACCGATGGTGCCGATGTTCACGTGCGGCTTGGTCCGCTCGAACTTCGCCTTCGCCACTGGAATGTCCTCCTGGACTGTTGTTGCTTGCAGTATGCAGCAGTGCGGTTTTATTACTTGGTCGTGCAGGTGACCGAGGGGATAACCCGAAGGTTACTCGCCGGTCGCCTTGGCGATGATTTCCTTCGAGACGTTCGACGGAACCTCTGCGTAGGAATCGAACACCATGGAGAAGTTCGCCCGGCCCTGGGTCTTCGACCGCAGGTCACCGATGTAACCGAACATCTCCGAGAGCGGAACCAGCGCCTTCACGACACGGGCACCACTGCGTTCCTCCATGGCCTGGATCTGGCCACGGCGGGAGTTGAGGTCGCCGATCACTTCACCCATGTAGTCCTCGGGGGTGGTGACCTCGACAGCCATGAGCGGCTCGAGGATGACCGGAGCAGCCTTGCGGGCAGCTTCCTTCAGGGCCTGCGAACCGGCGATCTTGAACGCCATTTCCGACGAGTCGACGTCGTGGTACGCACCGTCGAGGAGCGTGACCTTGACGTTCACCAGCGGGTAGCCGGCGAGCACGCCGTACTGCATCGCGTCCTGCGCACCGGCGTCGACGGACGGGATGTACTCGCGCGGCACGCGGCCACCGGTGACCTTGTTCTCGAACTCGTAGGTCGCGCCGTCCTCGCCCTTGAAGGGCTCCAGGGCGATGATGACCTTCGCGAACTGGCCGGAACCACCGGTCTGCTTCTTGTGCGTGAACTCGAGCTTCTCGACCGGCTTGGTGATGGTCTCGCGGTACGCGACCTGCGGCTTGCCGACGTTGGCCTCGACCTTGAACTCGCGACGCATGCGGTCGACGAGGATGTCGAGGTGGAGCTCGCCCATGCCGCCGATGACGGTCTGGCCGGTCTCCTCGTCGAGCTCGACGGAGAACGTCGGGTCCTCTTCGGCGAGCTTCTGGATCGCGGTGCCCAGCTTCTCCTGGTCGGACTTGGTCTTGGGCTCGATGGAGACCTGGATGACCGGGTCCGGGAAGGTCATCGACTCGAGGACGATCGGGGCGTCCTGCGCGCACAGGGTGTCACCGGTCGTGGTGTCCTTCAGGCCGATCATCGCGTAGATGTGGCCCGCGACGGCCTCGTCGACCGGGTTCTCCTTGTTGGCGTGCATCTGGAACAGCTTGCCGATGCGCTCCTTCTTGCCCTTGGTGGCGTTGAGCACCTGGGCACCGGGCTCGACCCGGCCGGAGTACACGCGGACGAAGGTCAGCTTGCCGAAGAACGGGTGCGCAGCGATCTTGAAGGCCAGAGCCGAGAACGGCTCGTCCTTGCTCGGCTTGCGGGTGAGGGTCTCCTCCTCGTCACCGAGCTTGGTGCCCTGAACCTCGCCGATGTCCAGCGGGCTCGGCAGATAGTCGATGACCGCGTCGAGCATGGGCTGAACACCCTTGTTCTTGAACGCGGAGCCGCACAGCACCGGGTACAGCTCGGAATTGACGGTCATCTTGCGGATGGCAGCCTTGATCTCCGCGACGGTGAGTTCCTCGCCGCCGAAGTACTTCTCCATGAGCTCTTCGTCGGACTCGGCGACGGTCTCGAGCAGCTTCTCGCGGTACTCGGCAGCCTTGTCGGCGAGCTCGGCGGGGATCTCCTCGATCGTCGGCTCGGCGCCGATCTCGACGGTGCCGCGCCAGGTGATGGCCTTCATCTCGACGAGGTCGACGACGCCGTCGAAGGCATCCTCGGCACCGATCGGAAGCTGGAGGACCAGCGGCTTCGCACCGAGACGATCGATGATCGTCTGCACGGTGAAGTAGAAGTCCGCGCCCATCTTGTCCATCTTGTTGACGAAGCAGATGCGCGGAACGTCGTACTTGGCAGCCTGGCGCCAGACCTGCTCGGACTGGGGCTCGACGCCCTCCTTGCCGTCGAACACGGCGACCGCGCCGTCGAGGACGCGCAGGGACCGCTCGACCTCG
>NZ_JADZGH010000072.1:14759-19177 GCF_015865005.1 Rhodococcus sp. CX | reverse complement strand
GTGGCCGGGGGTGTCGATGATGTTGATCTGGTTCTTGTTCCAGAAGCAGGTCACAGCGGCGGAGGTGATGGTGATACCACGCTCCTTCTCCTGCTCCATCCAGTCGGTGGTCGAAGCACCGTCGTGGGTCTCACCGATCTTGTAGTTCACACCGGTGTAGAAGAGGATGCGCTCGGTCGTGGTGGTCTTGCCGGCATCGATGTGCGCCATGATGCCGATGTTGCGGACCTTGTTCAGGTCGGTCAGCACTTCCTGTGCCACAGGTAAACCCCGCTCGTAGCTCGTGTCGGTCCTTGGGTGCGGACCACGTGTTCTTGTGTTGTCAGCCGGCCGTCACAGGACCGACACAGATGTGCGAGCAGCCGACCGGGAGGTGGTGGTAACCGATCCTCCCGGCCGGCAACGACTCACCAGCGGTAGTGCGCGAACGCCTTGTTGGCTTCAGCCATCTTGTGGGTGTCCTCGCGGCGCTTCACGGACGCGCCGAGACCGTTGCTCGCGTCGAGAAGCTCGTTGGCCAGACGCTCCACCATGGTCTTCTCACGACGCTGACGCGCGAAGGTGACCAGCCAGCGCAGGGCCAGCGTGGTGGAACGGCCCGGGCGAACCTCGACCGGAACCTGGTAGGTGGCGCCACCGACGCGGCGGCTGCGGACCTCGAGGGCGGGCTTGACGTTGTCGAGCGCGCGCTTGAGGGTGACGACCGGATCGGTGCCGGTCTTCTCGCGAGCCTGCTCGAGTGCCTCGTAGACGATGCGCTCGGCGGTGGACTTCTTGCCGTCCAGGAGGATCTTGTTGACCAGCTGGGTGACCAGCGGCGAACCGTAGACCGGATCGGCGATCAGCGGGCGCTTGGGAGCGGGACCCTTACGTGGCATCAGCCCTTCTCCTTCTTCGCTCCGTAGCGGCTGCGAGCCTGCTTGCGGTTCTTGACACCCTGGGTGTCGAGCGAGCCGCGGATGATCTTGTAGCGGACACCCGGGAGGTCCTTCACACGACCGCCGCGAACGAGCACCATCGAGTGCTCCTGGAGGTTGTGACCCTCACCGGGGATGTACGCGGTGACCTCGACAGCGCTGGTCAGGCGGACACGCGCGACCTTACGGAGAGCCGAGTTCGGCTTCTTCGGGGTAGTGGTGTACACGCGGGTGCACACGCCACGGCGCTGCGGGCTGCCCTTGAGGGCCGCGGTCTTGACCTTGGCGGTCTTGTCGCGGCGGCCCTTGCGGACCAGCTGATTGATGGTTGGCATCTACAGGCTTTCTCGTTGTCTGGAGCTGCTCACACGAGCAGCCTCGGCTGTTCTGAAATTAGGGATCCATCGGTTGGGACAAGGAAGCTGCTGCCCCGCACCCGCCCCCCATGTGCACACGAGGTCGGGCGTGTCGCGTACCCCCACACAGGCAGCCGGGGGCTCGCAAACTGCAGTTGTCTACAGACCGCGCGCACGGCACTACCTCGCATAGGCACACAGATCGGCCCGGGCATGCCGGACACGACCCACAACGATACCCGGCGGCGAGCCACGAGGTCAAAGTGAGCTGCCGCTCCCCCACCGACCTCGCACCGCGGCCTCAACTGCTCAGGTTGAGAGTGAGCCGGGCCAGTGTTGCGGCCGCTTCGCACGGGTCCGGATGCGCCGATCCGGGCACGTACTGCACCCACCAGCCGAAGATCCCCACGGTCGACGCGTTCGCGGAGACACCGCACGAATGCGGATCGGCGGGCCGTCGCATCAGGAGCGCCCGCCGGCCCTCGACGGTGGTGTTCTCCACCGCGTAGCCGAGCCGTTCGCCGGCCTCGCGTTCGGTGTCGAGGGCACCCGTCTCGAACCAGTTGAAGGTGACCTTGACCGGACCGCTCGGCCCGTCGCCGTCCCAGCGGCAGATCGCGCCGAAGAACCCGCGCAGCACGTAGTCGGATCCGACGCTCTCCGCGATCTGCTCGTCGGTGACGGCATCGCACTCGGTGAGCAGCTTGGTGAATTCGGCCGAGGCTCCACCCCCGCCGGCACCTTCCTGTACGGCGCGTCCCTCGATGGTGCGGCTGCACCCGGCGAGCGCTCCCCCGGCGACCACGGCGGCCAGCACCGCCGCGGCGGTCCGTCGCAGCCGGTTCGCGGTGATTCGGCGCGTGCTCATTCCACCGCCCTCTCCGCGGACAGTTCCGCGAGCCGGCGCGCGACCGCACACGCGTCAGCGGCGGGCGTGAAGTCCGCGTACGTGACGGACCAGTGGACGAAGTCGCCCCCGTATTGAAGGCCGATCTCGCACAGCACGGTCTGCCCCAGCTCGTTCTGCGCCGAGCCCATGAATCCCTCGTGACCGCCGATCTCGACGTCCTCGGCCGGGCGGCCTATCAGATCGGAGCCGGCGCGCTCGCGCCCAATGGGACTGCCCCGGTACCAGGAGAACGTGACGCTCGGCCCGCCGACCACCGTCTCCCATTCGCACCCGACCGAATTGCGGGTGACCGTCGCGAACGCGCCCAGACCGAACGCGGCGGCCACCTCGTCGTCGGTGACCGAGCTGCACTCCCCGAAGAACGGACCCGGCTCGGTGACCTGCTGGGCAGGAGACACGTCGGCGGCCGGAGGCGCGTCGTCGCCGGAACCGCACCCGGTGGCGGCGAACCCGAGGGCCGCGACCGCGGCCAGCATCGTGGCCGGCTTGGCAAGCATGGATACTGACCTTACCCAGCCGAGTGCTCGGTCGCCCGGCGGCGCCGCGCCGCGTCGATGACGGTGTCGAGCTGGGCGGCCCAGTTCCGCACGATCTCGGCACGTCGCCGCGAATCGTCGGTGAGCACGTCCGCGAGACCGAGACCGCGGGCGAGATCGAGCGTGGCCTGCACCATGCGGTGCACGACCGGATCGGAGCCGTCCGCGTCGAGTTCCTCGAGAGCCACGCGGTGCGCGACGCGCCCGAAGTGTTCCTCCAGCGGCACGATGCGCGCCCGCAGTTCCGGATCGGCGGCCGCGGCGGTCCACACCTGCAGCGCGGCCCGGAACAGGCTGCCGGTGTACTGCTCGACGAGCCGCGCCACCACCGCCTCGGTGCGTGCCGGACCGTACGGCAGATCGATGCTCTCGCGGCGCACCAGATCCATGCGGCTGTCGAACATGAACTCGAGCGCCGCGGTGATCAGGTCCTCGCGGGTCGGGAAATGATGCTGGGTCGCGCCCCGCGACACACCGGCACGTTCGGCGACGACACCGACCGTGGTGGCACCCCAGCCGAGTTCGGCGAGGCAGTCGATCGTCGCTTCGAGCAACCGCCGGCGTGTGGCGCGGCTGCGGTCCTGCTTGGGCTCCCGCTTCACTGCTGCCCTCCGGTGTGTGTCGTGCTGTGCGGTTCCTCGGCGCTCTTCCCCAGAGCCGGCAGCAGACCCATGATGGCACCGCGCGGCAGGTCGCCGGGGATACGGCACGCCCTTTCGTACACTCGGGGACGACACGGACAGAGAGGGGAGGTCACGTCGTGGCAACACTCGTCAGGCGGGAAGACTATTTCGACGCCGCCATCGAGATTCTGTCTACGGACGATCACGGTGGCCTCAAGCAGGCACCTCTCTGCCGACGCCTGTCCGTCACGACGGGTTCGTTCTACAACTATTTCCAGAGCTGGGGTCAGTTCAAGACCGAGTTCCTGCAGCACTGGCTCGACAAGCAGACCCTGCGACTCGTGGACGCGGCCCGGCTCGTCGCCGAGTCCGATCAGCGCCTCGAACTGCTCATCGAGTTCGCATGCGGGCTGCCGCACCGCGCCGAATCCGCGATCCGGGCGTGGGCACACAGCGACGCCGAGGTCCGGGCCGTGCAGAACACGGTCGACCGGCAACGATTCGACGTCGTACTGGAAGCGACGACCGGTCTCCTCGGATCCGGCGCCGACGCCGAGAACTTCGCCCGGATGGGACTGTTCATCCTGTACGGATACCAGCAGTCGACGCCGCAGCCGGACCTCGAGCACCTGCGGTGGTCGCTGAAGAAGACGTTCGCGGACGCGCTGGCCGTGCGCGCACCGGCGTAGCGGTACTCGCCGCCCGCCGCGGAAGCACCGGTCGTCAGGCACGATCGAGCAGCACCTGTTCGAACTGCCGGCGCCATTCCCGCAGGTACGGATCGCTCTCGGCGTCCCGCGGATCGATCGCGTAGCCGAGCGCGACCCCGCGCATACTCGTGTACACGAGGTCGCGGATCTCGGCGTAGCGCGGATTCGCGGTCAGGTCCGGTCCGAAGAACCCGTCCGTCTGTTTCTTGATCATGCCGCCGAGCGCCCGTTCCAGCGGCAGCAGTTCGGTGCGCAGATCCTCGTGCGACCGCGCGGCCAGCCACAGTTCCATCGACGCCCAGAAGTACGGCTGGCGGAAGTGCTGCCACATCAGGTCCACGGCCACCGCGATCCGCTCGACCGGTT
>NZ_JADZGH010000072.1:3337-14702 GCF_015865005.1 Rhodococcus sp. CX | reverse complement strand
CGCGGGACACCCCGGCGGCCTGCTGGATCCGTACGGTGGTCGCACGCGAATATCCGTGCGCGACCAGGACTTCGACAGCGGCATCGAGAATCGTCGTACGGGTGGCGCGGCTGCGTTCCTGCTCCGCGCGTCGTCGGCTGTCGTCGCCCTGCCCTGTGCTCATGCCTGCACTGTTCCTCACGGAAGCCCGCTCGATCAAAAGCACCGCGCCGACCGCTTCACATCCGCGTCCACGACGGGCGCCGGCGCTGCAGGAACGCCGTCACCCCTTCGACCGCCTCCTCGGAACCGAACAGACGCGCGGACTGCGCGGCCAGCTCGTCGCCGTATCGGTCGAAGTCCGCGAGCATCCGCATCGTGGTCAACCGCTTCGACTCGGCCAGGCCCTGCGGCGAGCACTCGGACAGTTCTGCCAGCAGTTCGTGCACGGTCCCGTGGGGATCGTCCGTCTCCATCGTCACCAGGCCGATCGCGACCGCTTCCTCCGGGCCGAACCGTTCGCCGGTGAGGAAGTACCGGCCCGCAGCCCGCTGGGACAGGCGGGGCAGCACGGTCAGGGAGATGATCGACGCCGCGAGCCCGAGTCTGACCTCGGTCAGCGCGAAGGTCGAGCGCGGTCCCGCGACGACGATGTCGCACGCGCCGACCAGCCCCATCCCCCCGGCCCGCACGTGACCGTCGATCACCCCGACGACCGGTTTCGGCAGTTCCAGGAACGCCCGCAGTAGCGCCGTCATCTCCCGGGTACGTTCCGCGGCCGCCTCGACGGGGTTGTCCGCCGCCTCGCCGAGGTCGGCTCCGGCACAGAATGTTCCGCCGGTGTGGGTGAGGACGACGGCGCGGACGCCGGGATCGGACGCGGCCGTGTCCAGGCCGCGACGCAATTCGTCGAGCATGCGCGCCGACAGTGCGTTGCGGTTGTGCGGTGAGTCGAGCGTCAGTCTCGCGAAGCCGCGCGACGTCTTGTACCGCACGTACGGCTCGGATCGTTCCGGATCGGCCACCACCACTACCTCCTCTACCTCCTCACTGAAGTCTCCCTGTTCCGGCGGTCCCCCGCTGCGGCTTCAGTACGACTTCGGCAGCCCCAGGGAATGCTGCGACACGAAGTTGAGGATCATCTCCCGGCTCACCGGAGCGACCCGCGCGATGCGGGCGGCACCGAGCAGCGACGCGAGGCCGTACTCCTGGGTGAGGCCGCCACCGCCGTGGGTCTGGATCGCCTGGTCGAGCGTCTTGATACTGGCCTCGGCGCCCGCGTACTTCGCCATGTTCGCCGCTTCCGCGGCACCGAAGTCGTCACCGCTGTCGTACAGGACGGCGGCCTTCTGCATCATCAGCTTGGCGAGCTCGAGTTCGATCTTGCACTGCGCCAACGGATGCGCGATGCCCTGGTGCGCACCGATGGGGTCCTTCCACACGGTGCGTTCCCCGGCGTAGCGCACGGCCGCGTCGAGGGCGTAGCGGCCGAGCCCGACCGCCATCGCCGCACCGAGGATGCGTTCGGGGTTGAGCCCGGCGAACAACTGCATCAGTGCCGCTTCCGGTTCACCGACCAGGGCGTCGGCGGGCAGTCGCACGTCGTCGAAGAACAGGGTGAACTGATGGTCGGGTTCGATGATGTCCATTTCCATGGGCGTCTTGACGAAGCCGGGGGTGTCCGTGGGCACGATGAACAGGGCCGGGCGCAGCTTGCCGGTCTTCGCGTCCTCGGTCCGGGCGACGACGAGCACCGCGTCGGCCTGGTCGACACCGGAGATGAAGATCTTGCTGCCGTGGAGGATCCAGTCCTCACCGTCACGCTTGGCGACGGTGGAGATCCTGTGCGAGTTCGATCCCGCGTCGGCCTCGGTGATCCCGAACGCCATGATCTTCGAACCGTCCGCGATGCCCGGTAGCCACTGCTGCTTCTGCGCGTCGGTGCCGTACTTGGCGATGATGGTGCCGCAGATGGCGGGCGACACGACGACCAGCAGCAGCCCGCATCCCTTCGCGGCGAGTTCCTCCTGCACGAGCGCCAGTTCGTAGATCCCGGCGCCACCGCCGCCGTATTCCTCCGGCAGGTTCACACCGAGGAAGCCGAGTTTCGATGCCTCGTCCCACAATTCGGTCAGCGGCTCGTGGCGGCGGGCCTTCGGCAGCACGTAGTCGACGTAGTTGTAGCGTTCGGCGAGCGCGGCGACCGCGGCCCGCAGCTGCTTCTGTTCCTCGGTTTCGATGACACTCATGCCTGTTCTCCTTCTACGGTGTGCGCGTCCGGCTCGGTGACAACGGCCAGGAGCGCGCCGACGGCGACCTGCGCGCCGACGGTGACGTTCAATTCGGTGAGGACCCCCGAGGTGGGGGCGGTGATCGTGTGTTCCATCTTCATCGCGTCGAGCCACAGGATCGGCTGCCCGGCGGTGACGGTGTCGCCGACCTCGGCGCCGAGGCGGATCACCGCCCCGGGCATGGGTGCGAGCAGCGACCCCGCGGCGACCTGCGTCGACGGATCGGTGAAGCGCGGGACCTCGCGCAGCCGGACCGGTCCGAGCCCCGAATCGACGTGCACCGCATCGGCGTAGCGCGCGACCCGGAACTCGCGGCGCAGCCCGTCCAGTTCGAGTACCACCCGGTCGGGCCGGAGATCGAGAAGGACGACCGTCTCGAACCCGATGTCGAACCCGGCCGTGTCCAGCCCGGTGCGGCCGAGCCGGTAGCGCACCTCGTGCTCACCGAGATCGCCGGTGAACGTCTTGACCTGCGGTTGCGACGGCAGGTTCCGCCATCCGCCGGGCAGACCCGCGTTCACGGACGCGGTGGCGCGGCGGTGCGCGGCGTCGGCGAGGGCCGCGGCCAGCGCCGAGACCGCCTCGGCCTGCCGGTCCGCCAGCGGAGCCGACAACACGTCGAGCCCGTGCGTGTCGAAGAACGCGGTGTCGGTGTCACCGGCGAGGAACGCCGGGTGCCGCAGCACGTTCACCAGCAGGTCGCGGTTGGTGCGCACCCCGTGCACCTCGGCGGAGGCGAGGGTGGCGGCGAGCAGCCGTGCCGCGACCGCGCGGGTCGGCGCCCGGGAGACGACCTTGGCCAGCATCGGGTCGTAGTGCACCCCGACCTCGGTGCCGTCGACGACGCCGGAGTCCAGTCGCACCCCGGTCTCGCGCAGCACCGCGAATTCGGCGGGCGCCGTGGGCAACGCGAGCCGATGCACCGTGCCGGACTGCGGCTGCCAGTCGCGCGCCGGATCCTCCGCATAGAGCCGCACCTCGATCGAATGACCTCGGACCGCAGGCGGTTCGGGATCCAGCCGGCCTCCCGCTGCGATGTGGAGCTGCAGGTCCACGAGATCGAGGCCGGTGGTGCATTCGGTGACCGGGTGCTCGACCTGCAGGCGCGTGTTCATCTCCAGGAAGTAGAACTCGCCCGCCTGCCCGTCCGCTCCGGTTCCCGTGGCGAGGAATTCGACGGTCCCGGCACCCTCGTAGCCGATGGCGGTCGCCGCGAGCCGCGCCGCCTCGAACAGACGCTCCCGCATCCCGGGCACGGCCTCGACGAGCGGCGAAGGCGCCTCCTCGACGACCTTCTGGTGCCGCCGCTGGATGGAGCATTCGCGCTCGCCGACCGCCCACACGGTGCCGTAGCGGTCGGCGAGGACCTGCACCTCGATGTGCCGGCCGGTCTCGAGATAGCGCTCGCAGAACACGGTGGGGTCGCCGAACGCGGCCTGAGCCTCGCGGCGGGCCGCGGCCAGTTGACCGTCGAGGTCCGCGAGGTCGCGCACCACCCGCATGCCGCGTCCGCCGCCTCCGGCGGATGCCTTGACGAGCACGGGCAGGTCGGCGGCGGTGACGGCGGCCGGATCGAGTTCGGCGAGGACCGGCACCCCGGCTGCGGCCATGAGCTTCTTGGCCTCGACCTTCGATCCCATCTGCTCGATCGACGCCGGCGGCGGCCCGACCCACGTGAGTCCCGCGTCCTGCACACTCCGGGCGAATCCGGCGTTCTCCGAGAGGAATCCGTATCCGGGATGCACGGCGTCGGCGCCGGCGGCGATCGCGGCCTCGACGATCCGGTCGCCGCGCAGGTAGGTGTCGGCCGGGGCGTGCCCCGGCAGGCGCACGGCGACGTCGGCATCATCGACGTGCGGGCTGCGGGCGTCGGCGTCCGAGAACACCGCGACGCTCGCGAGGCCGGTGCGGCGGCAGGTCGCGAAGACCCGGCGGGCGATCTCGCCGCGGTTGGCCACGAGCACACGGGACACTGTCATCGCGGCCTCACATCCGGAAGACGCCGAAACCGTCGGCGCCTTCGATCGGGGCGGTGGCGATCGCCGACAGGCACATCCCCACCACGGTTCGGGTGTCCCGGGGGTCGATGACGCCGTCGTCGTAGAGACGCCCGGACAGGAACATCGGAAGCGATTCGGCTTCGATCTGCTGCTCGATCGCGGCCCGCATCGCCTCATCGGCGGCCTCGTCGAACGCCTGGCCACGCGCTTCGGCAGCGGCACGACCCACGATCGAGACGACACCGGCGAGCTGCGCCCCGCCCATCACGGCGGATTTCGCGCTGGGCCACGCGAACAGGAACCGCGGATCGTACGCGCGCCCGCACATCCCGTAGTGCCCTGCGCCGTAGGAGGCGCCGATCAGGATGGAGATGTGCGGGACCGTCGAGTTGGAGACCGCGTTGATCATCATCGCGCCGTGCTTGATCATGCCGCGTTCCTCGTATTCCCGGCCCACCATGTAGCCGGTGGTGTTGTGCAGGAACAACAGTGGCGTGTCCGCACGGTTCGCGAGCTGGATGAACTGCGCGGCCTTCTGCGATTCCTCGTTGAACAGCACCCCGCGCGCGTTGGCGAGGATCCCGACCGGGAATCCGTGCACCTGCGCCCAGCCGGTCACCAGCGACGAGCCGTACAGCGGTTTGAACTCGTCGAAGTCGGAGTCGTCGACGAAGCGGGCGATCACCTCGCGCGGGTCGAACGGCTTGCGCAGATCCTCCGGCACGATCCCGAGGAGTTCCTCCGGATCGTGGCGTGGTTCGCGGACGCCGGGGCGCGGAGCCGGACCCTGCTTGCGCCAGTTCAGCCGCCGGACGATGTTGCGCCCGATGCGCAGCGCGTCGTATTCGTCGACGGCGAGATGATCCGCGAGACCGGAAGTGCGCGCGTGCATTTCGGCACCACCGAGGGACTCGTCGTCGGACTCCTCACCGGTGGCCATCTTCACCAGCGGAGGGCCGGCGAGGAACACCTTGGACCGCTTCTCGATCATCACGACGTGGTCGGACATCCCCGGCATGTAGGCGCCACCGGCGGTGGAGTTCCCGAAGACCAACGCGATGGTGGGGATCCCGGCCGCGGACAGGCGCGTGAGGTCGCGGAACAACCGCCCGCCCGGGATGAACACCTCCTTCTGGGTGGGCAGGTCGGCGCCGCCGGACTCGACGAGCGAGATCACGGGCAGGCGGTTCTGCAGAGCGATGTCGTTGGCGCGCAGACTCTTACGCAGAGTCCACGGATTGCTGGTGCCACCGCGAACGGTGGGATCGTTGGCGGTGATCATGCATTCGACGCCCTCGACGACGCCGATCCCGGTGACGATGCTCCCCCCGACCGGGAACTCGGTGCCCCACGCGGCCAGCGGGGACAGCTCCAGGAACGGCGAGTCCGGGTCGATCAGCATTTCGATGCGTTCGCGCGGCAGCAGCTTGCCCCGCGCGCGGTGCCGCGCGACGTACTTCTCGCCGCCGCCGGCGAGGGCCTTCGCGTGCTCGGCGTCGAGTTCGGCGAGTTTGGCGGTCATCGCCTCCGAGGCCGCGCGATACTCCGCCGATGCCGGGTCGATCCGGGTGGTCAGGACGCTCATCCGTTGTACCCCAATCGTTTCGCGGCGAGCTCGGTGAGGATCTCGGAGGTGCCGCCGCCGATGCCGAGGATGCGCATGTCCCGGTACTGGCGTTCGACTTCGGATTCGGCCATGTAGCCGAGCCCGCCGAACAGCTGGACGGCCTGGTTCGCGACCCATTCACCCGCCTCGACGGCGGTGTTCTTGGCGAAGCACACTTCGGCGATGAGGTCGCCGTCGCCCTCCAAGGAGCGTTCGACGACGCGCCGCGCATAGACGCGGGCGACGTCGATGCGGCGGGCCATCTCGGCGAGGGTGCGTTGCACGGACTGGCGGGTGATGAGGGGACGGCCGAAGGTTTCGCGGTCGCGGCACCACGCGACCGTCAGATCGAGGCAGCGTTGGGCACCGGAATAGGCCTGCGCGGCCAGGGCGATGCGTTCGGCGACGAAGGCCATGGCGATCTGCCCGAATCCGGTGTTCTCGGGGCCGACCAGGTTCGCGGCGGGGACCCGCACGTCCACATAGGACAGTTCGGCGGTGTCCGAGGCGCGCCAGCCCATCTTGTCGAGCTTACGGGACACCGTGAATCCCGGTGTGCCCTTTTCGATCACGAGCAGGGACACCCCACCCGCTCCGTCGCCGCCGGTGCGCACGGCGGTGACGACGAAGTCGGCGCGGCATCCGGAGGTGATGTACGTCTTGGCACCGTTGACGATGTAGTGGTCGCCGTCGCGGACGGCGCGGGTCGTCAGGTGCCCGACGTCGGAGCCGCCTCCGGGTTCGGTGATCGCGAGCGAACCGATCAGGTCCCCCGCGAGCGTCGGCGCGACCCACCTGCGGATCTGGTCGGGATCGCCCGCCGCGATCAGGTGCGGCAGCGCGATGCCGGAGGTGAACAGCGACGCGAACGCACCGCCGGAGGCGCCGGCCTCGTGGAACGCCTCGCAGATCGTCAGGGTGTCGGCCGCGTCGCCGCCGGACCCCCCGACCGATTCGGGGAAGCCGGCGCCGAGCAGCCCCAACGCGGCGGCCTTCTTGTGCAGGTCGCGGGGCAGTTCACCGTCACGTTCCCAGTCCGCGAGGTGCGGCAGGATCTCGCGTTGCACGAAGCCGGTCACGGTCTCGCGCAGAGCGGTGCGTTCGGGGGTGGTCCAGATGCTCACGCGGTGGCCTCCAGCAGGGATTCGGGAATGTCGATGTACCGGGCGCGCAGCCATTCGCCGAGGCCCTTGGCCTGCGGATCGAATCGGGCCCCGGAGGCGACACCGCGCCCGAGGATGCCTTCGACGACGAAGTTCACCGCTCGCAGGTGCGGCAGCACGTACCGGGTCACGGTGAGCGGCCGCGTCTCGGGCAGCAGTTCCTTCACGGCGTCGACGGTGAGGACGTGGACGAGCCACCGCCACTGGTCGTCGGTGCGGACCCACACGCCGATGTTGGCGTCGCCGCCCTTGTCGCCACTGCGGGCCCCGGCGACGGTGCCGAGCGGGACGCGGCGGACGGGTCCCGGCGGCAGCGGATGCGGCAGGTCCGGTTCGGGCAGCGGCTCGAGCGGGCAGGTGGGCGTCACCGGTTCGATCGCGACCGCGGTTCCGTCCGGCAGCACCGCGGTGTGCGGGACCAGACCGGCGTCGACGTAGGCGGCGGTGTACACGCCGTAGGGCGCGCCGTTTCCCGGCGGCGCGGTGAGCGAGAAGCCGGGATAGCTTGCGAGCGCGAATTCGACTGCCACGGAAGAGAATGCGCGTCCCACCACGTTCGGGTCGCGGTCGCGGGCGGTGCAGCGCAGCAGAGCGCTCGCGGCTTCCTCGGTGTCGGCGTCGGGGTGGTCGGTGCGGGCCAGGGTCCAGTCGAGTTCGGCGGGCCGGACGGTCAGGTTCGCCTCGACCTGCCGCCGGGTGAGCGCGGCCTTGGCCTCGATGTCGAGTCCGGTGAGCACGAACACCGCTTCGTTGCGGAACCCGGCGAGCGAGTTGAGGCAGACCTTGAGCGTCGGCGGCGGCGCTTCACCGCGCACCCCGCTGATGCGGACCCGGTCGGGTCCGTCCTGGGTGAGCTGCGCGGTGTCGAGCCGCGCGGTGACGTCGGGTCCGGCGTAGCGACCGCCGGTCACCTCGTAGAGCAGTTGCGCGGTGACGGTACCGACGGTGACCGCTCCCCCGGTGCCGGGATGTTTGGTGATGGTCGAGGAGCCGTCGGCGGCGATCTCGGCGATCGGGAAGCCGGGGCGGTCCAGGTCGTCGATCTCGGTGAAGAACGCGTAGTTGCCGCCGGTGGCCTGGGTGCCGCACTCGATCACGTGCCCGGCGACGACGGCTCCGGCGAGCGCATCGAAATCGTCTCGGGCCCAGCCGAAGTGCGCGGCCGCAGGCCCGACGATGACGGAGGCGTCGGTGACGCGCCCGGTGACGACGATGTCGGCACCGGCCTCGAGACATCGGACGATGCCCCATGCCCCGAGGTAGGCGTTGGCGGTCAGCGGTGGCGGGTCGGCCGCGAACCCGAGTTCGCCGACCCGGCCGACGAGATCGTCGCCCTCGACGTGCGCGACGGTCGCATCGACGCCGAGTCGCCCGGCCAGTTCGCGCAGCGCGGCCGCCAATCCCGACGGGTTCAGACCGCCGGCGTTGGTGACGATCCGGACGCCCTTGTCGAGCGCGAGTCCGAGACAGTCCTCGGCCTGACGCAGAAATGTCTTGGCGTAGCCGAGATTCGGATCCTTCATCCGATCGCGGCCGAGGATCAGCATCGTCAGTTCGGCGAGGTAGTCGCCGGTCAGATAGTCGAGGTCGCCGCCTTCGAGCATCTCCCGCATCGCCGCGAGCCGGTCACCGTAGAAGCCCGAGCAGTTGCCGATCCGCACGGGTGCGCTCATCGGGCCGCCCGGCTGTCGCGGCCGGCGCCGGGCGGGCCCGCGAACGTCTGGGCCAGGTCGAGCCAGGCGTCGGCCTCGGGGCCGGTGGCGACGAGCGCGGTGTCGCCGCGGTGCACCCGCTGGGTGACGAGACGGCAGAAATCGAGAGCCGGTCCGGTGACGGACTGGGCGGCGTCCGCCGGTCCCCATTCCCAGACGGTGCCGTCGGGGGCGTCGAGACGGACCCGGAACGGTTCGGCGGGCGGGGTGCGGTCGTGCACGACGAAGGCGAAGTCGCGGGTGCGGACGCCGAGGTGCGCGACGTGGCGCAGCCGCGCGGTGGGAGTGCGGGTGACGCCGAGTGCGTCGGCGACGTCGCCGCCGTGCGCCCAGGTTTCCATGAGCCGGGCCGTCGCCATCGACGCGGCGCCCATCGGCGGGCCGTACCAGAGGATCTTGGTACCGGCCGGGACCGCGGCGAGGGCGTCGGCGAGTTCGCGGCGGGTGGCACGCCAGTCGGCGAGCAGTTCCGCAGGGGGTCGGGCGGCCAGCTCGGCGGCGCCCTTGTCGACGAATCCGGTCGGGTCGGCAAGAGCGTCCTGCGCGGCCGCGACGAACGCGTCGGGGTCGCCGATCGCGAGGAGCGCCGCCCGGTCGGTCCACAGCAGGTGACCGATCTGGTGGGCGACGGTCCAGCCTTCGGCCGGCGTCGGTGTGGCCCACTCGTCGGCGGGAAGGTCCGCGACCAGGGCATCGAGGTCGTCGCCCTCGGCGCGCAGGTCGTCCAGAAGCGTGCGCAGCTCCGTCATGAGTCCAGCGTCACACGCCGTCCGCCATAAATCAAGCATTCGTGATTGTTTTTTGTCGCACGTGGTCGGCGACCGCTGGTTAGGGTTCGCAGGGAGCGTCGGACAGTGGAGGCCACATGCGATACCCGGAGCCGGCGCGACGCGCGGTGCCCGTCGCCGCGGTTCTCGGATCCGTGCTGTCGATCCAGTTCGGCGCCGCGTTCGCCAGCACCCTGTTCGATCGGGTCGGGGCGGCCGGCACGGTCACCCTGCGCCTGGTCATCGGCGCAATCGTGCTGTGCGCGGTGGCCCGGCCGGCGTCGATGGCGCGGTCGACGACGCGCGCGGCGGCGCGGCGGTGGACGCGCGCCGAGTGGCGCGGGGTGCTCGCGCTCGGGGCGAGCCTGGCGGTGATGAACGCGTTCTTCTACGAGGCAATCGCGCGGCTGCCGCTCGCCGTCGCCGTGACCATCGAGTTCCTCGGGCCGCTGACGCTCGCGGCCGTGCTGTCGCGTCGTCTCCGGGACGGGCTGTGGGTGCTGCTCGCGCTCGCCGGTGTGGTGTTGCTCGGCGTCGGCGGGAACGGGTTCGACTCTGCGGCGCTCGACCCGCTCGGTGTCGCGTGCGCGCTGGTCGCGGCCTCGGGGTGGGCGTGGTACATCGTCGCGGGTTCGCACGTCGCGACGAACCTGGCCGGAACGGCGGCGCTCGCCGGGGCGACGACGGTCGCGGCGGTGGCCGTGCTGCCGTTCGGCGTCGCCGCGGGCGGTACCGAACTGCTGTCCCCCGGCATTCTCGCCGCCGGCTTCGGGGTGGCGATGCTGTCCTCGGTGATCCCCTACTCGCTGGAGATCCGCGCGCTGCGTGATCTGCCGAAGGGGGTGTTCGCGATTCTCATTGCCCTCGAGCCCGCGGCGGCGGCACTGGCCGGGTCGGTGGTGCTGGGGCAGTTCGTCGACCTCCCGGCGGCGGTGGGGATCGCGTTGGTGATCGTGGCCGGGGTGGGGGCACTGCGCGGGTCGCGCATATGAACCCCGTGCGGGTCGCGCGGGTGATGCACCGCGCTGCTGTCTTATCCGTCGGCGGTTGTTTCGCCGGCGATCACGACGCCCGCGTCCGCACGATCATGCGCACCAACTCCCCCGCCGGGCCGGCCAGCGCGCGCGGCGGACGCCACACCGCGCGCAGCGTGCGGGACAGGTCCAGCCCCTCGATCTCGACGACCCGCAGTTCTCCCGACGCGAGGTGGTCGGCAACGGCGAGGGTGCTGAGCACCGCCGGGCCGACACCGCTCAGGACGCTGGTGCGCACCGCGGCGCCGCTGCCCAGCTCGAGCAGCGGGGCGGGCCGGTCGTACTCCTCGAGTGCGAGATCCAGGGTGCGCCGGGTGCCCGAGCCCTGTTCCCGCACCACGAGCGGGGTCGCGGCGAGTTCCGCCACGGTCACGGGGCGCCGGCGCCGTACCCACGGATGGTCCGGGGTGACGACCACGACGAGGCGGTCCCGGGCGACCTCGACGCTGTGCAACCCCTCCGGCACGGTGGGCCCCTCGACGAATCCGACGTGGACGCGACCGTCCGCGACCGCGTCGCACACCTGCATGGAGTTGTGCACCTGCAGCTGGATCTGCACGTCGTCGCGCACCGCCCGGAACCGGCCCAGCCATCGCGGGATGAGGTGTTCGGCGACGGTCATGCTGGCGGCGACGGTCAGTTCGGCGTGCCGCTCGACGCGCAGCGCGTCGGCGGCGTCGAGGAGTTTGCGGACGTCGTCGAGCGCTTCCCGCGCCCAGTGCGCGACGACGGTTCCCTCTGGGGTGAGCGACGATCCGGCGCGTCCCCGCCGCACCAGCCCGGTGCCGAGTTGCTGCTCGAGCCGTCGCAGGG
>NZ_JADZGH010000072.1:3083-3327 GCF_015865005.1 Rhodococcus sp. CX | reverse complement strand
CCTGCTCGGGGTCGCAGTGGCCAACACCGTCCTGCGCCGCGAGGGCGCGACGGCGACCCGGATGCTCGCGCCCGGAACGGCCGTCGCCGCCAAGAACTTGCTGCGCGTCGGTGTCGCGCTGCTCGGACTACAACTGCTGGTCCCCGACGTCCTGGCGCTCGGATGGGGCACTCTCGCCGTCGCGGTCGCGGTGGTCGCGCTCGGCATCGCCGGCACCCTGTGGCTCGGCGCGCGGCTCGGACTC
>NZ_JADZGH010000072.1:2722-3073 GCF_015865005.1 Rhodococcus sp. CX | reverse complement strand
ACCGGCTCGCGTTGGGTTGCGCGATGTCGGCGGCACGCGCGGCGGCCCCGAGACTGCCGTGGTCGTCGACGCCGACGAGGAGCTCGAGCGCGGTGAGGTCGGGCCAGTCGGTCATGACCGAATGATATGTCCGTCCCCCTACTCATATCGATTCGATATGTCGTCATGCGGTTTCGGGGTCTAGTCGCGAGGCCCGCCGAACGAAATCATCGAATGCATGATCACCGTGCCCGCGGCCCCCGCGCTGCGTCTGCCCGCCTCCGCCCCGGGCCTGCTGCTGTGCGCAGGGGGCGCAGCAGTCGCACTCGGTCTCGGCCGCGCGGTCGGGGTCGCCCCGCTGCTCGTCGCGAT
>NZ_JADZGH010000072.1:0-2712 GCF_015865005.1 Rhodococcus sp. CX | reverse complement strand
GGCTGGACCCAGCGCCTGCTCATCGCGTGCGGATTCTCGATCTGCGGGGCGGCCGCGGCGGCCGCCGTCGACGGCATGATCTCCGCGCGCACCCGCGAGCTGCTGACCACGGTCGCTCTCGTCGTCGTGTTCGGCACCGCCATGATCCCGCTGCTGCCGGCGCTCGCGGGTGGTCTCGGACTCGACGGCACGCAGGCCGGGATGTGGGCCGGTGCAGCCGTCCACGAGGTCGCGCAGGTCGTCGCCGTGGGAGGTGCCCTGGACACCACGACGGCGGCGGGAGGCGCGCTGACGGTGGCGGTGACCGTGAAACTCGCGCGGGTGGCGCTGCTCGCGCCGGTCGCCGCGGGTGTCGGGATCGCGGCCCGGCGCCGCGGTGAGACACCGGCGGACACCCGCAGACCGCCGCTGGTTCCGCTGTTCCTCGTCGGGTTCCTCGCCTGCGCCGCGCTCCGCGCGACCGGGATGCTGCCCACGACCGTCCTGCAAACCGCACATTCGGTGCAGGTCGCGCTGCTGGCGGCCGCGATGTTCGCGCTCGGCACGGGCGTGCGCCTCGACATGCTCCGCGGGATCGGTTGGCGCCCTGTCGCCCTCGCCGGATTCGCGACGGTGTGGGTCACGGCGATCGCGCTGGCCGGGGTCGTGCTGGTCCACCCGCTCGGGTAGCTCGGATAGGGCACACTGCCGTGCATGGAAACCCTGGATTTCGACGCCGCTGCTTTCGACGCCGCTGCCGCCGTCCTGGCCGCGCAGCCGTTCAGTGTCCTGGTCGGTGCGCGCCTGAGCGCCTACGCGCCGCCGCGTGCGGTACTCGAGATTCCGATCCGTCCGGAACTGCTGCAGCAGTTCGGTTTCGTCCACGGCGGGGTGTTGTCGTACGCGGCGGACAACGCGATCACGTTCGCGGCGGGCACGGTCCTGGGCCCGTCGATCGTCACGACCGGTTTCACGGTGGACTATCTGCGGCCGGCGAAAGGTGTGCTGCTGCGCGCCGAGGCCGCAGTCGTCGAATCGACGAAGCGGCAGGCGCTGTGCCGGTGCGAGATCGTCGCGGTCGCCGAGGACGGAACCGAGAAGGTGTGCGCGGCGGCGCAGGGCAGCGCGCGGTTGATCGACCTCTCGCGCTAGGGCAGGCCCTATCCGCTCGTCGCGATCAGGACCGCCGACGCGAGGGCGAGCACCGCGACCGCGACGGTGACGGTGAGGTTGCGCCACCAGTGATGCGCGACCGTCCCGGCTGCGAATCGCCGGACCCGCGCACGGTGGCCGTGACCGGCGGTAATCAGTAGGTACAGCGCGGGGGTCAGGCACAGCAATCCGATCGAGACGATCGCGACGTCCGGCCCCGGCGTGAAGCGCATGAATCCGAGGGCGACAGCACCGAGCACGGCGGCGGTGCGCAGCCACGCGAGGCTGGTGCGTTCGGGCTGCAGCCCGGGATCGTCGTGGGTGGTGTACCGGCTCATCGGAGGATCGCCACCGTCAACACCACGGCGGCGACGGCCAGCATCCCGGCCAGCAGGAACGCCGCCCAGGGCGGCGACAGGGGGCGTTCGGTGCGCATGGCTTCCTCGACGCGCACCCAGCGGATCAGCGCGCCGATGACCAGAACAGCGGCGAACACCAGCAACACGCACGACACGGTCGTGCGGACCGCGGTGCTCACCACGTCGCCCCCGAACGTCTCGAGCCCGACCGCGGCCGCGATGATGCCCAGCGACGTACGGATCCACGCCAGGAAGGTCCGTTCGTTGGCGAGGGTGAACCGCGGGTCGGGTTCGGTTCCCTCCCGCAGCGCGCGCGGCCGCCAGTCCCGTCGGGGTGCTGTCACAGATACGAACACTAGCGGCGCCGGGGCACGGCGAGGCGGTTCCCGGCTACGAGACGTACACCTGACCGTCGCGAATCTCGGTGGTCTTGCCCGGCAGCGAACGGGTTGCGGGCCCGTGCGCGACCGTGCCGTCGAGGTTGTACTTGCTGCCGTGACACGGGCAGTTGATGGTGCCACCACTGACGTCGGCGACCGTGCAGCCCTGATGCGTGCAGACCGCGCTGAACGCCAGGACCTGGCTGTCGCCGGGTTTGGTGACCACCACCTCCTGCGACGGAAACACCACTCCACCGCCGACCGGGATGTCGCCGACCGCGATGAGCGGCCCGATCTGCGCGGCGGGCGTACGGTTCGCCTGGTTCGGGGTCGTGGTGGCTGCACCGGTGCTGCCTGTGTTCGAGTTCCCGCACGCGGCGGTCGCGGCTGCGGCCACGACACCGACACCGATCAGCACCGTGCGGCGGTTCACCGGGAATTGTTCGAGGAGATGTTCGGGAAGCTTTTCGGGATCCATGGGAGCTCCGATCGTCTGCGTCGGAATCTACTCCGACGCAGGCGACGACGACCCCGGTTCAGCCGACGACGAGATCGGTACCGCGCGCCTCGACCGGACGCGTCTTCAGGGGCTTCTTCGCCGGGCCCTGCGCGACCGTGCCGTCGAGCCGGAAACGGCTTCCGTGGCAGTTGCACACTATTTCGTCCCCTTCGACGCCGCTGATGTTGCAGCCGGAGTGGGTGCAGATCGCGACGAACGCACGGAAGTCGCCGGCGACCGGCTGGGACACGACCAGACGCTTGCCTTCGATCATCACGGCTCCGCCGACCGGCACGTCCGAGACCGCGGCGACGACCTCCGCGCCCGGTCCGGGGGGCGCGGT
>NZ_JADZGH010000071.1:85253-89974 GCF_015865005.1 Rhodococcus sp. CX | reverse complement strand
CACCAGCAGCACGGCCGCGACCGCGGGTGCGGTCCACAGGCTCACCCATTGCGCCTTGACGTTGCCCGCCGCGGGGGAGTCCTGGGCTTGTTCGAGTATCTGCACCGCAACCTCCACAGACTGACTTCAGTCGATTCGTGCGCGAGCCGCCCGACGGGCTTCCGGTGAACGGTAACCCGCGATCGACCTCGGCGGAAGGGGTTTTCTGAGTTGAGTCAGTTTTTCTCGGCTGTCGTAAACTCGCCGCAGAGTCGAGAACGATCAGCCCGAGGCGGGCGGAAACGGGTTGTGGATGGCGACGAGCAAACCGCAGACGCGCGGATCGAAGGGGCTTCAGACGCGGGAGCGGCTGCTCGGCGCCGCGATCGCGGAATTCAAGCGCGACGGCATGGCGGCGGCCGACACCGGGGCGATCGTCGCGGCCGCAGGCGTCGCCCACGGCACGTTCTTCTTCCATTTCCCGACGAAGGAACACGTCCTGCTCGAGCTCGAGAAGCGCGAGGAGGAGCGCATGGCCGCCGAGCTCGAGCGGTTCTTCGCGACCGGGCACAGTGTGCGCGACACGCTCGCCGAAGCCGTCCGCATTCTGAAGGCGCTCGAACGACGCCTCGGCAACAAGCTGTTCAAAGACTTTCTGGCCCTGCATTTCTCCACCAAGCGACCGCCGTCCGAGGAGTGGCCGCACCATCCGGTGATCGTGGCGTTCGTCGACGAGCTTCGGCGCGCGCAGGAACGGGGTGAGATCCCCGCCGGAGTCGACACGTTCCACAACGCGGTCTCGTTCCTCGTCGGTCTCTACGCCCTGCTCATCACGATGCCCGACTCGGACGAGATCCGGACCCCGTTCATCGACCAGTACCTCACCACCTACATGTACGGGCTCAGGGCCCAATAGAAGTGAGTGACCGGACCGGGAGTCCGGCGCCGGGGGTGTCGCCGATCGTGTCGGACCGTCGGTCCAGAATGTCCCCACGTGCCGGGGGTGCAGCCCGGCCGGGGACGAAAGGCCGGAGAGAACGTGATCGATACGCACACGACGACACTGCCGCGCGACCACCGGTGGGTCGTCGTCGACGTCGAGACCTCGGGTCTGCGTCCCAACGCCCACCGCGTGCTCAGCGTCGCGGCGCTGGTCCTGAGCGAGGACGGCACCGTCGAGCGTGAGTTCTCCACCCTCGTGAACCCGGACTGCGATCCCGGTCCCGTCCACGTGCACAACCTGACCCGCGAACGGCTCGCCGGCGCGCCCCGATTCGAGGACATCTCCCGCGACCTCGCCGAGGTCCTCGACGGCGGCACCCTCGTCGCCCACAACGCGACGTTCGACTACGGCTTCCTCGATGCCGAATTCCGCCGCGCCGGAACGTCGCTGCCCGTGCAGAAGCGGCTGTGCACGATGGCGCTGTCGCGGCGCCTCGAACTCGACGTCCCCAACTTCCGCCTGTCCACCCTCGCGCAGCACTGGCGGGTGCAGCAGCTGCAGGAACACGACGCCTACGACGACGCGCGCGTCCTGTCCGAGGTGTTCGTGCACAGCGCCGCGCTCGCGGACAGCCTGCAACTGCCGCTGCCCGTCGTGAACTGCCGCGGCCGCAAGGCTGTCTATCCGGATTCGGTGCCGCGCGTGGCGTGCGACTGGCAGAACCCGGGCCGGCTCGCCGACGCCGGGCTCGTGCAGGGCATGAAGGTCGTGATCAGCGGCTCGACCACCACCCCGCGCCTGACGCTCGCAGCCCGCATGACCGACGCCGGCCTCGACGTGATGAACCAGGTCAGCCGCCAGACCAGTGTGCTGGTGTGCAACGACCGGATGGTGCAGACCGGCAAGGTCCGCAAGGCCATGGCCCTCGACATCCCGATCATCGACGAACCGCAACTCGAACGGCTGCTCGCCGAGGTGCGGCCCGGTGTCCCGAAGGTCGCGACCGTCGTCGACGTGGTGCCGCAACCCGTCGCGCACATCGACACACCGATCGTCATCGAGCAGCCCGCCGCACCGGCCGAGGCTCCGGCCCCGACATGGACGCTGGCCGGACGGAAGCCGAAACTGTGGTCAGGGCGCCGCGTGCTGCTGCTCGGCGGCACGCACCTCGACGGGGTCCTGATGCGCTCGCGCATCACCCAGCTCGGCGCCCGGCCCGCGCTCAACTTCACCGCCGCGGTCACCGACGTCCTCGTCCTCGACGGCGGCCACGACGACAAGCGCATGCCGCGAGTCACCGCGCGGCAACTCCCGGTCCTGACCCGCGACGACGTCGACGCCGCGCTGGAGCGGGGTGTCGTGCCGCCGCACATGCGCCTCGAAGCGCAACTGTCCGCACCCGTGCTGGCCCGCGGCGAGGTCATCGACCTGCCCGCGAAGAACACGTCGTGGGCGGTGAACGTCGCGTGGAAGGCCGAAGCCGTCGGCGACGAGTACGACGTGGACGTCGTCGCGTTCCTGCTCGGACCGGACGACAAGGTCGACACCGACGACGATTTCGTGTTCTACAACAACCCCCTCGTCGACGACGGTGTCGTCGAGCTGACCGTCGACGGGCCCAGCGAACAGTGCGTGCGCCTCGACCTCGCCGGGCTCCCCGAGGACTGCCACCGCGTCGCGATCGCCGCCGCGATCGACGGCGACCGCACCTTCGGCGAGCTGGGGGCCGTGTCGGTGAGCGTCGACGGCGACGACACCACCGCCGCGACGTTCGTCCTCGACGCCGGCACCACCGAACGCACGATGGTGCTCACCGAGATCTACCGCCGCGCCGGCAAGTGGCGGGTGCGCGCGG
Source organism: Rhodococcus sp. CX (assembly GCF_015865005.1). NCBI lineage: Bacteria > Bacillati > Actinomycetota > Actinomycetes > Mycobacteriales > Nocardiaceae > Rhodococcus > Rhodococcus sp. CX. The sequence goes on along the minus strand of NZ_JADZGH010000071.1, from coordinate 87,197 downwards.
TCGGGCAGGGCTACGACGACGGCCTCGCCGCGCTGGTCGCCCGGTACGGCGTCGAGGTCGACGAGGAAGATTGACCCCGAGCCCCGACCTCTTCGACCGACAGGACATGCCATGACCCTGGTCTCCGCGACAGAACTCGCCGACCTCCTCGCCTCGGACCAGCCCGTCCGCGTCCTGGACGTCCGGTGGTCACTTGCCGAACCGGACGGCCGCGCCGCATATGCCGCCGGGCACATCCCCGGTGCCGTCTACGTCGATCTCGAGACCGACCTCAGCGACCACACCGTGCCCGGTCGCGGCCGGCACCCGCTGCCGTCCGCCGACGCACTCGAGGCAGCGTTGCGCCGGTGGGGTGTCGACAACGGCGACACCGTCGTCGTCTGCGACGACTGGAACCGCGCTGGGTCGGCCCGCGCCTGGTGGCTGCTGCGTGCCGCCGGGCTCGAGGATGTGCGCATTCTCGACGGGGGATGGGCGGCGTGGCGTGCCGCCGGAGGAGCCGAGAGCACGGAAACGGTTCGGCCGCAGAGCGGTTCGATCACACTCGGACGCAGGGACTTCTACACGGGCGCGCTCGCAGCCCTCTCCGCCTCGGAATCGGCGGACCTCGCCCGCGCCGGTGTGCTGCTCGACGCCCGCGCCCCCGAACGTTTCCGCGGCGAGGTCGAACCGATCGACCCGGTCGCCGGACACATCCCGGGTGCCGTGAACCTGCCGTCCACCGCGCTGCTCGGGGAGGACGGCAGGTTCGCGCCCGCCGACGACCTGCGCGCGTTGTTCGCGGCGCACGGCGTCGACGGCGAACGCGGCGCCGGCACCTACTGCGGGTCCGGGGTCACCGCCGCGGTGGTCGTCGCCGCGGCCGAGATCGCGGGCATCGATCTCGCGCTGTTCCCCGGTTCGTGGTCGCAGTGGTCGTCGGATCCGGCCAACCCCGTCGAAACGGGACCTGCGACCGTCTGAACAACCTCCCGAATGCCGCCTCCTCCCACGGTGTGGTGGCTCGGCCCGGTCAGACCGAAAACTGGCTCCCATCGCCCGGCAGTCGGTCGAGAACGTACGGCCACGGGAGCCGCTCCTGTTCGATCCGCAGGTTTTCGTCCCGGACCAGCTCGAAAGCCGTGCGCTCGGACTCGGTCAGGTGCTCGGGGGCGTACGAGCTCGGGGTCGGCTCGGGCACGCCCAGGTGTCGCCAGTTCTCGACGGTCGCCGGATCCATGAGCAGGCTGCGCACGTTCGGCAGGTACCGGCGGAATCGGTCGAGGATCGCGAACCCGTGCGTATCGAGATCACCCCAATACACGACGTCCGACGCGGCGAGCCACGGCACGTCCGCGAGTTCGTGCACCGAATAACCGGCGCCGTGCAGCGCAACTGTCGACGCCAGGTCCGGCAGCGCGTGCAGGCCTTCCTTGTTCTCCAGCACGAGTGTGATCGCCGGGTGTAGCGGGAGCGCGGCGAGTTCGGCGAGCGGTGTCGCGAAGATGCGGGGCGCCGCCGGCAGCAGCGAGCGGTCGCACACCGCGACCTCGCACATGCGCGGCAGTGAGCGTACGCCCAGGTCGCGGTCGCCGCGGACTCCGTCGAGCAGTGTCTCGACCAGACCGCGGTGCCGCGACACCCATTTCGTGTCGACCCCCGGCACCGGAAGCTGACGGATGAACATCCCCGACGCGGGATGGTCGGCCAGCCACTGCACCACCGCGACGAGAGTGGCGAAGTCGTGCTCCTCCAGCTCCATCCAGCGGGTGTGGGTCGACGCTACCGCGGCGGCCAGCGTCGGGGTTCCTGGACCGAGTCCGGTGACGAGCCGCCGCTGCCGCGTTCCGAGCAGGGTCCACTCCGAGGTGCGGCTCGCCGCGGCCGCGATCTCGGAGGCCGACGACAACACCAGCCGCACCGGAACCTGCTGGGTGCCGAAGTCGCGCCAGCGGCGGGATTCCC
>NZ_JADZGH010000071.1:83367-85234 GCF_015865005.1 Rhodococcus sp. CX | reverse complement strand
GACCGGAATACCGGTGCCACTCGCGTACCCACGCGACCGCGGCGTCGGGGTCGTCCGCCACCCGCACCTCGGACGGCGGATGCAGCGCGATCGACAGCGCATCGGACTCGGCCGCAACGGGATCGGCAATCCAGCGTGCCCGCCGGTTCCGGTACGCGGCCAGTGCCTTGGCACTCACCGCGCCGGGTGGCACCCACTTCACTCCGTGTCCTCGCCGCCGTCACGGATCGGCAGCAACGCCAACTGCGAGTACCGCTTGTCTCGGATGCTCACCGACGCGACACCGTCGATGTAGTCGTCGAGAGTCTGCAGCAGCTTGAGCGGGGTCGCGAGCACCATGTGAAAACCGAACTGGGTGAACACATCCAGTGCGCGCCGGGTGTATGCCGGGTCGGCGCGGTCGAACGCCTCGTCGAGGATCACCGTGCCGTACCGCGGGAGTTCGTCGCCGTCCGCCGCCAGCTGATAGCGCAAGGCCGCGGCGAGACAGAAGAACACCAGCTTCTGTGCCTGCCCGCCCGACAATCCCGAACTCGAATCGTGGTAGTTCGCGTCGTTGCCCTCCGAATCGACCTCGACGCCGATGAATCCGACGTGCAGCCGGGTGTCGAGCACGAGGCGCTTCCACCGGAGGTCCGCGGGTTCGCCCGAGTCGAGGCGCTCGAGCACAGCCGCCATCTGCTCGAATCGGAGTTCGGCTTCGCCGCGATCCTCCTCCTTCCAGGACCCGCTCGTGATTCGCACCAGCTCGGCGAGGAACTCCGAGGCGGCGGGGGAGCGGCGGTCCTTCACATCGATGCGCAGGATCCGATCGGTGTCGAACGGGGAGCGGCGCAGCGACTCGTTCACCGGTTCGATGCGCGAACGGATCTCGCCGGGTGCCTTGCGGATCGCCCGCGCGAGCTCACCGATGTTCCGATGCGACTGTTCGCGCAACAGCCGGAAGAATTCGTCCTCGTAGGCGGGCAGATTGTCGGAACGCAGCCGGGCCAGGACGGCGATCGCGTCGTCGACGTATTCGGCGTCGGGACGCATCTCGGCCCGCCGCGCCTCCCATTCGGCGAGGTACGCCGTGAGAATCCGCGTGATGTGCTGTTCGGCATCGGCCGTGGCGCGCTGGGCCGCGCGCAATTCGTCGCTGATGGCCCGGCCCACTGTGCTCAGAGTGCGGTCGACGTTGTCGGCGGTGACGCGTCGTACCGAGGCGGCAAATCGCGCGCGGATCCGGGCGGCGACGACGTCCGGGACGGTGCCACCGATGTGGGTGCGCGCGTCGTCGAGGCGCTGCTGTACCGCGGCGAGTTCGTCGCGGTGCTGGTCGAGTTTGGCGCGGGCGGCGGTGTGGGCCTGCCGCGCGGCCCGGTCCTCGGCCTGGGCGCGTTCCAGTTCGGCGGTGAGGGTCGTGTACTCGGTGTTGTCCTGCATCCAGTCCTGCAGCCGGGTATCGATCGCGTCGAGTGCCCGATGGGCCGATTCGACATCGATTTCCGCCCAGGAGGATTCGCGGATCGCTGCGCCGGACTGGCGGCGCTGCTGCACATTGTCCTCGGACTGTTCGAGCGCCTTCTGCCGTCGTTCCAGTCCGGCGATGTCCCCCTCGACGGCGTCGATGCGTCCGCGCAGATCGATCAGCTTGGCCTCGTTGTCGAAGCCCAGTACCCACCGGCTGCGGTCGTCGATGCGGCGCCGGTCGTCCTTCTCGTGACGGTCGGGTCCGTGTTTGACCTGCCCGGACCGGGTGACACCGCGGGAGACGCGGCGCAGATCGTCGGCGGTTTCCACGCACACGTAGTCGAATCGCTCGGCAAGATGGCGACACACCCACGCGGTGAGCGACCCGGCGCGCACATCGAGTTTGCGGACCAGG
>NZ_JADZGH010000071.1:50678-83260 GCF_015865005.1 Rhodococcus sp. CX | reverse complement strand
GGGTCCGGCCGAATCCGCCGAGTACGCGCTCGATCGGCCCGGTCCACGCGGCATCCTCGCGACGGACCTCGAGCAGTTCGCCGGCGAAATGCAGCGCGTCCTCCCCGAGGCCGGCGGCCGAGCACACCAGCTCGCGGGCGCGCAGCAGTTCGGGGTCGAGGTTGGACCGTCGCCGCGCCAGCACCTCCCGGTCGGCGACGAGTTCGCGCAGGCGTTTGCGGTGCTCGGCGAGTGTGCTCGCCACCTCGTACAGCTCGCGGCGGCGGGTGTCGGCCTGGGCGTCGAGTTCGCGGAGTTCGGTCTCGATCTGTGCCTGCAGGTGTGCGAATTCCTCGGCTGTGCTCGGCACCTGTGCCTCCCACGGCCCGAGTGATGCTTCGAACCGACTGCGCTGCTTGGTGATCCGTGCAATGTCGGTCTCCGCTGCCGCCCGTTGGGTGCGCAGCGTGGCGAGCCTGCCGTCGCCCGCGCTTTCCACCCGCACCCGAAGATCGAGGGTGCGTTCGGCAGCACGGTCGGCTTCGGCGGCGGTCTTGTCGGCAGCGGCCAGCAACAGCCCGGTCTGCGCCTTGGCTTCCTCCAGCTTGTCCTCGAGCAGGTCGACGGTCAGCGCGGCGTGGACGGCGTCGAGATGGTCGGACTCGTCCTGGAGTTCGCGCTGCGCCCGCAGTCCGCCGTTGCGGGTGGCGGCGAGATCCACGAGAGGGTCGAGGGTCTGCACCTGCCGGCGCGCATCGACGACGACTCGGTGTGCTTCCCGCAGATCGCGGAACTGGGTGGTGGCTCGCTCCGCCATCGCGAACGTGCCCGGTTCGTCGAGCATGTAGTCGCGCAGCAGCTGATCGAGGCTGTTCAGGCCTTTCGCCGACAACGTGCGGTGCAGCAGACGCTGCGCAGCTTCCGACGAGATGCCAAGCCTGGACCGGAACGCGCGGGCGAACGGCGCGTAGGTGGGATTGACCACGGCATCGGGCCACTGCTTGCGGATCGCGCGAGTGTCGATCCCTCGTGCGACGAACGGCTCGAATTCGGTCAGGTCGACGTCGATGTCGAGGATCAGATGCAGATGGGACACGTCGTTGTTCGTATTGGCGCCGCGTCGCAAGTGCATGAGCTTGACCAGCGTGACCGGAGCGGTGGTGTCGCCGGTGCGATAGGTGAGTGCGACGGCGCTCCACGTCGCCCCGGGCCGCAGATACGACGCGGTGAGCGAATCGGTGTCGGCGGCAGCCTCGCGCCGCCACGCGCCGCGGATGTAGCTGACGAAGTTGCGGCCCGAGCCGGCCGCGGATTCCTGTGCGGCGGCATTGAATCGGACATTGCCCGCGGGCATGAGCACCGTCGAGATCGCGTCGATCAGCGTGGACTTGCCCGATCCGGAAGCGCCGGTGATGAGGAAACCCTTGCGCGCCACCGGAATATCGTGGTGCCCGTGCAAGGTTCCCCAGTTCACGACCTGCACGCGCGCGAGGCGGAACTGGGTGGGGTGGATCGGCTCGCCGGTCACATCGGGCTCCCTTCGACGATGCGCCGGAACTCTGCTTCGACGGCCGCGACCTGATCCGCATCGAACAACTGCCGTAGCACCGGTGACACCTCCATGCGACCTTCCGTGGATGTCGACGCCAGCAGCGAGTACTTCTTCAGCTTCTCCCACGACGAATGCACCCGTCGCCGGAAACCGGCCGGATCGGTGCTCGTCGCCCCGCGATACATCTCCAGCTGGGCGGTGACCTCGTCGAAGTCGACGATCACCCGCTCGCCCGGTTGCGCCCGCAACAACCGGTGGCGCAGCGCCAGCACCATGGCGGTGTCCATGAACGTCAGCCGTTCGGTGCGCAGCACCGTGGGGGTCTTGTGGTCGCCGGTGTCGGCCGGACGGGTGAAGGCCAGCAGGTCGTTCTCGTCGACGACGAGGTCGAGGAACACGTCGGCGAGCCGTGAGCGCAGCACCCGTTCGTCCCGGATGATCGTCCGCCAGATCTCGGGGTGCTTCTCCGCGGTGACCAGTGGCCCCTTCAGCAGCTGCACCAGGGCACGGCGGGTTTCGAGGCCGAGCTCGCCGGTGTCGCCGGGGTAGAGCGGGATCGATTCGGTCATCAGGCGTCCTCTTGCGGGAGTGCGAACGCAGCGTCGGTCGGGTCGAACAGGTAGCGACGGATCGACGCGATCCGGACATTGCCGCGCGGTGAAGTCCACGAGATGTCCTCGGTGCCGTCCATGGGATGTCCGTGCTCTGCCGCCAGCACCAGAAGTCCGACGGCACTCGCCAGTCCCTGCGTCGCGGGATGATCCTGCAGGACGTCGCCGATCGTGGCGCGGCCACGCGCACCCAGCGTCGCAGCGACGTTCCCGGCCAGCTCGTCCAGATCGATCTCCGACTCGCGGACGATGCGGCGCAGTTCGTCGAGGTCGACCTCACCGGCCGGCTGCGATACCACCGGCTCGGCCACCAGGTCGTCGGCGGGATTGTGCAGCTGCAGTGCGGCCACCGAGTCGATGCTCATGCCGATCCGGACCAGTTCGAGGTCGAGCAGGTCGTAGGGCTTGCGGCGCCGTGCCACCTCCAGCGCCTGCTGCTGAGCCGAGCGCAACAGCCGCTGCAGCCGCCGATGCTCCTCGTAGTGGCGGGACTGCACGAAATGGCGTAGCGACCGCGACAACGAGGTCATCGTTGCGTGCACCTCGCTGCCCGAGGTCTCCATCTCGGTGAGCAGCGACCTGAACCGGCGCCGCTCGGCGAGGTCGAGCAGCTGCGCGAACGACCGCTGCAGCACCACCTCGATCCATGCGTCGAGCTGGGAGGAGCGCTCCGGATCGATGATCATGTCGTAGAACCCGGTGAAGCTGCGCCCGGCGTCGGAGTTGCCGATCAGATCGACGCCCCGGAACACCTCCCCGAGGGTATCGCCGCGGTCGCCCTCGTCGTCGAGGATGCGGGCGCGCAGCTCCCGGTTGAGGGAGTCGAGCTCGGCGCGCACCCGCGCGAAGTCGCCCGGGATCTCCCCGGCGAGCGCGAGGATCTCCTTCGCCCGTTCCGCGGCGCGGGTGCCGTCCAGGACCGGGAAATCCCCGGATTCGACGGCGGCGATCTGCCGGTCCAGCGCGTCGCGTTCGGCGCGCAGCGCTGCCAACCGCGACTCGCTGCGGGGATCGGAATCGCGGGCCAGTGCCTGCAGCTGGCTGGACAGGGTCGTCAGCCGCGACTCGGTCACCGAACTGGTCGTACTCGTCAATCCGGACACGAAGGCGAGCGCGGCGAACGTCGACTCGGTCGGTTCGAGGGTTTCCTCGCGCGAGTCTGTGCTCGGCCGGCGCAGCAGGTAGCCGGCGCGCACCCAGTCCGCGCAGTAGGCCTGACCGGTGCGTGGCAGATCGAAACCTTCGTCGCGCAGTTCCTGGAGATCGGTGTCGAGCAACTCGAACAGTTCGGGGGCCGGGAGCCGCCGCGTCCCATGGTCGAAATGCCGGGCCAGCAGTGCGAGGACCACGGCGGCGTTGTCCGCCCGCAGCAGCGACCATGCCTGGTGATCGCGCTGCAAGCGGACCAGGCGATGGACATCGGCTGTGGTCACGGAACTCCCCTCGGTGTCGAGTGCAAGCCCATGCTGGCACACCGCACCGACACGGTCCGGGTGGAACTGTCGCCGATCGACCTGCCTGCACCGGCGGGCCGCCTTGCGCTCGCGTCGTGCGCTCAGTGCGGCGCTTCGGCGGGTTCGATCACCGAGATGCTGTGGGAGTGGCTGTCGGACGTGTAGACATGGTGCGTCGCGGGGTCGACGACGGGGCTGCGCGGAGCATCGCCGACCCGATGGGTCCGCACCAATTCCATTGATTCCAGGTCTATTTCGGAGACGGTGTCGCTGCTGAAGTTCGTAATGTACAGCGTCTGCCGTGCGGGGTCGATCGCCGAGTCGCCCCCGCCCTCGAAGTCGACGGGGTACGGGCCGGTGACGGTGCCGGTGGCGGGGTCGATGACCGAGATCGTCTCGTCGTACCGATTGACGACGTAGATCGTCGGACCGGCCGGGTCGAGGACGAGGTCGGGGGAGCGACCGACGGTGATCTCGGTGATCACGCCGCCGGTGGCGATGTCGACGACGGCGACCTTGCCTCCGACCCAGTCGTGTTCACCGGCGATCGGAATCGGAACGTACAGACGTCCCGCGATCACGGCGAATCCCCGGGAGATCTCCGGGAACTCGTTGTCGATGCGGAAGTTCGAGGTGACGACCCTGCGGTCCGCGTCGATCACGGTGAATTCGTCCCCGGTCATCACGTACAGCGTGGGAGCCGACGGATCGGCTCGCACGGCCCACGGTTCCTTCCCGACCGGAATCGTGGCCGTGACGGCCCGGGTCCGGGTGTCGACGACGGAGACGGTGCGCAGGGCGTAATTGGCGACGTAGAGTTCGTGACGATCCGGCGCGATCGCTACCGCGCTCGCATTCGTGACGCTGGGAATCGTCGCCGCCACATCGCCGCGCGCCGGATCGACGACGTCGATCGTGCTGTCGCCACCGACACCGCGCCGCGTCACGACGTAGATCGTGTGCGTTTCCGGGTCGATCGCCATCGACCCGGGTTTCCGGTCGTCGAGCGCGATACTCGGCTCCGGTAGCGCTGCTTCATCCGCCACGGACATTCCCCCACATCGTCGAGTGAAAACGCCGGCCCCCACCGGCGCCGCCCACTCAATCACATTGGGGCGGTGGCGAACAATCGCCCGAACGATCCACACGTTTCACACGGCGCACTCACCGAGCGGCGTTGGCGGCGTCGATCAGTTGCCGAAGCCGGTCGCGATCGAACTTTTCGCCGAGGAACCCGACCATCCGGCTCAGCGGCATCGATTCGGCCATCTTCAGCACGCTCTCGTCCAGCACCGGAGCCGCGCCACCGTCGCCCGCCCCGGTGATGGATGCGAACGCCTCCATGACGAGCCCGGCCGCGACCGGGTTCGCGAGGACCTCACCGATCGACGACTCCAGCGACAGCGGCAGCTGCACCTCGTCGCCGGTCACCTCGACCGTGCACACGGCGCGGATGTCCCGGCTCGAGGCCCCCACCTCGACGGTGTAGGTGCCGCCCTCGACGACCCAGGCGTCGACGCGGGTGTCCCAGTAGGCGAGGTCGGCGCGGCGCACCGGGATCCGGACCTCCCGGGACTCGCCCGCGGCGAGGTGTACCTTCGCGAAGCCCTTCAGTTCGCGCGGCGCCCGCGTCATCGCGGAATCCGGCAGGCTCACGTAGACCTGCACGACCTCGGCGCCGTCCCGGTCACCCGTATTGGTGACGGTGACCGTGACGGTCAGGTCGCCGCCCCCGGTCCCCTCGGCACTACCGGTCACCTCGGCATTACCGGTCACCACAGCGTCGCCGTAGTCGAAGGTGGTGTAGGACAAGCCGAACCCGAACGGGTACGACACCTCGAGTTGCCGGGCGTCGTACCAGCGGTAGCCGACGTGCAGGCCCTCGCCGTACCGGACGTGGCCGTGCTCGCCGGGGAAGTTCCCGTACGCGGCGGTGTCTTCGAGCCGCACCGGCACGGTCTCGGCGAGCCGCGCCGACGGATTGACCACCCCGTAGAGCACGTCGGCGACTCCGCCGCCGCCCGCCTGTCCGAGCAGCCAGCCCTCCACGATGGCGGGTACCCGGTCCGCGAAACCGGAGAGCCGCACCACGCCACCGTTGGACAGCACGACGACGGTGTTCGGGTTCGCCACGACGACCGCGTCGAGCAGTTCGAGCTGCGAGGCGGGAAGTTCCAGGTCCTCGCGGTCGAAGCCTTCCGATTCCAGCTCGGCGGGCACCCCGAGGAACAGCATCACCGTGTCGGCGGCGGCCGCCACCGCGGTCGCCTCGGCGGTCAGTTCCGACGCCCCGGATCCCTCGGCGGAGTAGCCCGCCGCGAACGGCACCTCGACGGTCGCGAGCGCCCGGATCTCGTCGAGCGCGTTGTCCAGCCGCGTCGGGTTGATCCGCGACGACCCGGCACCCTGGTAGCGCGGGCTGCGGGCGAGTTCGCCGATCACCGCGACCTTCGCGTCCGGGGCGAGGGGCAGCAGGCCGCCCTCGTTGCGCAGCAACACCACCGACGCGGCCGCGGCTTCCCGCGCCAGCGCGTGGTGTGCGTCCGCGTCGTAGGTCGCGTCCGGCTGCGCGCCCGCGACGGCCCGGCGCACCAGGTCGACGACCCGCCCCGCGGCGGTGTCGAGGACCGCTTCGTCGAGCGTGCCCGCGCGCACCGCGGCGACGATCTCGGCGTCGGTGCGGCCACCGGTCGACGGCATCTCCAGATCCAGCCCCGCCGCCAGCGCCGCGACCCGGTCGGCGACCGCGCCCCAGTCGCTGACGACGAGGCCGTCGAATCCCCACTCGCCGCGCAGCACGTCGGTGAGCAGCCACCGGTTCTCCGACGCATACACCCCGTTGATGCGGTTGTACGAGCACATCACCGTCCACGGACGGGCGTCCTCGACGACCCGCTCGAACCCGCGCAGATAGATCTCGCGCAACGGCCGCGGATCGATGTCCGCCGACACCCGCATCCGGTCGGTCTCCTGGTTGTTCGCCGCATAGTGCTTGAGCGACGCACCGACGCCCTGCGACTGAAGGCCCCGCACCAGCGCCGCGCCCAGGACACCCGACAGCAACGGATCCTCGGAGAGATACTCGAAGTTGCGTCCGCACAACGGGGTTCGCTTGATGTTGATACCCGGCCCGAGAAGAACCCCGACCTGCGCGGCGCGGGCCTCGGTGCCCAGTGCGACCCCGACCCGCTCCAGCAGGTCCGGATCGAAGGTGCCACCCAAGGCCACCGCCGGCGGGAAGCACGTCGCGGGCTCCGCGGCGCCGAGGCCCAGATGGTCGCCGCCACCGGTCTGCTTCCGCACCCCGTGCGGACCGTCGGTCAGCATGATCGACGGGATCCCGGCGCGCTCCACGGGCTCGGTGAACCAGAAGTTCAGACCGCTCGTCAGCGACGCCTTCTCCCCCAGCGTCAGGTCGGCGACGATGTCCGCCGTCGGGCGGTCGGTCCACTCGCTCATGCTTCTCCTCGGGTCGGGCTTGTTTCGTACCGTAACGCCGGGAGTGGCCGGGATCGTGGAGGTTGCTCGCCGGGTGTTCAGCCGCGCACGTTCCGGACGTGGGATTCTGTCATTTCGGTGAGGGGATTCGAAGGGGGACCGGACATGAAGATGTCGGCGACAGTTCCTAAGGTGGTACTGCCCGTTTCCGTCAGACGGGTGGAAGCAGGGTGAGTGCAGTGGGTGTCGAGTCGAGGGAGAGCGATCCCCAGCTGAGGGATCGCGTGCAACGCCTGCTCACCTTCTTGTCCGAGCTCGTCGAAGCGCGCAGCGCGCCCGTCCGGGTCCTGGGAAAGCACCGTGCCGTGATGCCTCTCGACGAGGTGAGTCTCCGTGCGGATGCCGCAGCGGGCGACGTCGTCCTCCGCGTTCCGCGCGGTCGCCTCGAGGAGCCGCCTCCGCAACTTCCCGAGCTTTTCGCGAGGTACGTGCAGGGGTCGATCGACGACTCCAGCGTCGAACCGGCGCTCCACCCGCGGACCCCGGGGGACACCGGCGGCTTCGACACCTGGCTCGCGCAGTGGCGGGCGTGGGCGGCTGCCGACCGCGAACGCCGCGCCGAGTCGCAGATCTACACGTTCCTGCAGCGCGCGATGCTCGACCTCGAAGGCCAACCGGAATCGCTGGAGCTCGTCGTCGCATCGGGATTGCTGCAGCTCTCCACTGGTGTGGCGGGGGAGCGGGTGTGCACCCACCTCATCACGCAGTCCGCCCTCGTCGAGCGCGACGCGGAGTCGGGCGACCTGTTCGTCCGGTTGAACTCCGACGCCGGCCCGTCGCTCGAGGACACCCAGCTCCTCACCGGGCTGGAGGTGTTCGACCCGTCCAGTACCCGCAACCTGCACGAATCCCTCGCCCTGCAGGTCGCGTCGCCCGTCGACCCCGCGACCCGGGCGTTCTTCAAGGAGTGGGCCGATCGTGCGCTCACCGTCCGAGTCGACGTCGTCGATCGTGCCGAGGAGGCGCCGTCACCCGAGGCGTTCCTGACGCCCTCACCCGCCCTGGTGCTGCGCAAGCGCGGTGCCTATGCGCTCGTCGAGTACTACGACCGCATGATCAGGGCTGCCGCCGACGAGTCGAACCCCGTGCCGCTCGGCCTGGCGCAGCTCGTCGAGACGATCGAACCGGCCGACCGCGTCGCATGGCTCGACCGCATCGCCGCCGCAGACGGTGCTCGCGCAGCCACCCCGTCCGCCCTGCTCGCCGACGATCCGCTGTTCCCGCTGCCCGCGAACGAGGAGCAGCGCGACATCATCGACCGGTTCACCGGCGACATCGGCGTCGTGGTCGAAGGCCCGCCCGGCACCGGCAAGACCCACACCATCGCCAACCTCATGTCCGCCCTGCTGGCTCGCGGCCAGCGCGTGCTGGTCACGAGTGAGAAGGCGCAGGCACTGCGCGTGCTCCGCGGCATGCTCCCGCCCGAACTGCAGGAACTGTGCGTGTCGGTGACCGACACGGCGCGGGGCGGGTCCGAGGAGCTCACCCACAGCATCAGCGGGATCGCCACGCGCAAAGCACAATTCAACCCACGGCGCGCGGCGCAGCGCATCGGTGACCTCACCGCGCAACGCGACGAGGCACTGAACCGTCGAGCGATGCTGACGGAACAGATCCGGCAGAGCCGCGCGGAAGAGACGGTCGTCCACCCCGAGGTCTCGGCCGGCTACGGCGGGACCGTCGCGTCGATCGTCCGGCGCGTCCGGGCACAGGAAACGCGGTACGGATGGCTGCCCGGCCCGCTCCTCACCGACACCCCACCGCTGACCCCCGAGGAATTCCAGATCCTCCTCATGCTCCACCAGCGGTCGAACGTCGACCGCGCGCGGCGCCGATTCCAGGTCTTCCCGGAACTGAGCCTTCCCACCCAGCGCGAGCTGCAGTACGCGTGCAACGCGGTCGCCCAGGCACCGTCCGAGGCGACGGAGGGTCACGCGTCGGGACTTCTGTGGGTTCTCGAGGGCGCGTCACCCGAGGCGCTCGCCCGCATCAACGAACTCTGCCGGCAACTGCAGGGGGCCCTGCAGGATGCGGAACGGCTCGATCCGCGATTCCAGCGCCTCGCCGACGACGTCCTGTCCGGGCAGGCGCAGCATCTGTGGGGAAAGGCCGCCGAGTTCGCGAAACTCGTGCAGGCAGCGCAGGAGGCCGACCGGTTCGTCGGCGCCCACACGGTGGAGACACCGGTGACGGGGCAGCGTGCCTTCGAGGCCTACGACGCGCTGGCGAACAAGCTGGAAGCGGGCGACACGTGGCGCAGCGGTTTCACCCGATTCCGCAGGAGCGACGAGCAATCCGCGGTGGAGGAACTCGGTGAGCTCGCGACCGTCGACGGCGTCGCGGCCACCACCGCCCAGACGGCCCGGATCGTCGCCGAACACCTACGCGCGCTCGACGCGGTCCGGGTGGTGGGAATCGCCCTCCGCGATCTCGGTATCGACATCCCGCTCGACGAGCCGCGCAGCCGTGCCGTCGGCGCGCTGGCCTTCATCGACAGGGACCGCGTCATCGTCGCCGACCTCGTCGCCCGGGCACGGGACGTCGAGTCGGCGCTGCGGGAGATCAACCCCGGTGCGCCGCGGATCGCGAACGTCGAACAGGCACGGTCCGTTGCGCAGTCGGCGCGGGCCATCGCCGCGGCCGGGACCGCCGAGGCGAGCAAGGCCTGGCTCGAATCGATCGGCATGTATGTGCGGGGTGAGATTTCGGGGGGTGCGTCACCCGAGGGACGTGCCCTGGCCCGGGCCTTCCACGACGCGGACCTGGACGGCATCAACGCGGCTCTGGACGCGTGGGACCGTGCCGCCGGCGAACACCGCGAGGAACTGGACCTCGTCTCCCTGCACGCGCGATTGACCGACGCCGCACCGGCTCTCGCGCACGCTCTCGGGAACGGTCCTTCGGAACCGCCATGGCCTGCCCGCCTCGCCGACATCGAGAACGCGTGGGCGTGGCGTCGCGCCGAGGAATGGGTGCGAGACCATCACGAGAACCGCGACGACCTGCAGCTCGACCGTGACCTCGATGAAGTCGAGCAGGACATCGCGCGGCTCACCGCGCAGCTCGCCGCGGAGAAGGCGTGGAGCGCGTGTCTCGATCGCACGACCGCCGAGCAGGTCCAGGCGCTGCATTCGTACCGCGACCACGTGGCGAGCATCGGCAAGGGCACCGGCAGGTACGCCGAGCGCTATCGTGCCGCGGCACGTGAGGCCATGCAGGTCGCGCAGGGCGCGGTGCCCGCGTGGGTGATGCCGCTGCAACAGGTGCTGGCTTCGATTCCGCCGGAACAGAATTCGTTCGACGTCGTCATCGTCGACGAGGCGAGCCAGGCCGACATCAGCAGCCTGTTCCTGCTGTGGCTGGCGCCGCGTGTCATCGTGGTCGGCGACGACAAGCAGTGTGCGCCGAGTGCGGTGTCGCTGGGTGCGCTCGACGGTGTGTTCAGTCGTCTCGACTCCTACCTGCCGGACATCCCGAACTATCTGCGGGACAGTTTCACTCCGCGGTCGAGCATGTTCTCGCTGCTGCGATCGCGATTCGGGAGCGTCGTCCGGCTGCGGGAGCATTTCCGGTCCATGCCCGAGATCATCGCCTGGTCCAGCGACCAGTTCTATGCGGACGACCCGCTGGTTCCGGTGCGGCAGTTCGGGTCCGACCGGTTGCCGCCGCTGCGCACCACCTTCGTCGAAGGTGCCTTCGTGACCGGGCAGAATTCGTCGCTGACGAACCGGGTCGAGGCACGTGCCCTCGTCGACACGCTCGTGCAGTGCCTCGAGGACGAGGCCTATGACGGGAAGACGTTCGGTGTGGTGGTTCTGCAGGGACAGTCACAGGTCGACGTCATCCAGAACGAACTGCTGGACAGGCTCACCCCGGAGCAGTGGGAGGAACGCCGGCTCCGCGTCGGCACGCCCCCGGATTTCCAGGGCGACGAGCGAAACGTGGTGTTCCTGTCGATGGTCGTCGCACCCGAACAGAACATCGCGGCGATGACGCGGACCGAATACCAGCGGCGGTTCAACGTTGCCGCGTCGCGGGCGCAGGACCAGCTGTGGTTGTTCCATTCGCGGACGGTCGACACGTTGCGGCCGACGGACCTGCGGCATTCGCTGCTCACCTACATGCAGTCGACGTCCCCGACGCCCGCCGCGCCGATGCCGGAGGGCGTGACACGCGACGAGCGGCACGAGGCGTTCGGCAGCCTCTTCGAGCAGGAGGTCTTCCTCGACATCGTTGCTCGCGGATATCACGTGAACCCGCAGGTCGAGGTCAACGGCCACTTCATCGATCTGGTGGTGACCGGTTCAGCAGGCAGGCTGGCGGTCGCGTGCGACGGCGATCGTTGGCATGCCGGCCCCGACCGGCAGCGCGCCGAGCTCGAACGGGAACGTGAACTGCAACGGTCCGGGTGGAGGTTCTGGCGGATCCGCGAATCCGACTACTACTTCGATTCGGTCGCGTCGATGGCGGGCCTGTGGGGCGAGCTCGAGCGGCGGGGTATCACGCCCAACCTTGCTGAGACCCAAGTCATTCCGGCACCGGGTGTCGACTCTGCGATCACCGAGCCGATTCCGATGGTCGAGATTTCGTCCCTCGAGCTCCCCGGACTCGCTGCTTCGCCTGCGATGGCGGTGTCGGCGCGGCTCGCCGAACTGATCGTGGATGCACTCGGGAACGAGTCGCATCCGGTCGTCGAACTCGCGGGCAGGCTCGATGTGGACTGGACGATCGTGCTTGCGGTGCTGGAGGACCTCGTCGCCAAGGGTGTTGTCGACGAGATCTCCGCGCCGGGGGAGCGGACGGTATATCGCGCGGCCGGTGTAGTGCCTTCGTAGGGCGGGGTTCGCGCGCCGGCCGGACAGCCGCACAGCGATTCGAGCGCGGCCGCCCGACGATCTACGCGGGCGAGTGCGGATTCGCTCACGCTACAGTGTGGGCGGATTCCGACTCGAGTCGTGGATCGGACCGAGCCCACATGGTCACTCTGACCCCGGCTCAGGAGCGATGCGTGTGCGTATGCAGGTCGCGGAGCAGCGAGACCTCCGACAGGTGATGGATCAGCTCGCGGTGGATGTGCAGCACCAGATCCGCCCTCGTCAGCTCCGGATACGGTTCCTTCTCGCCGACCGCGACCAGTAGCCCGTCGTTGCCGAGGTCCCGGACCCCGGCGAGCCACACGTCGAGCTGCGTTTCGAGCTGGTCGAGCGCGGTGGCGGCGTCGCCCGCGTACTCCCACGATTCGTACGACGCCGGTGCGGCACCGAAGTGCGCCTCGTTGCGGACGGCGAGCACCCCGACGATGACGTGGCCGAGCCGCCACGCGATCGTCGTGAACGGTGCCGGCACGGGCTCGGGGAAGGCGAAGTCGATGGTGAAGTCACCCGATCCCGCCTGAATCTGCGCTGTCGACGTGCCCCGCGGTCGCACGCTCCATGCGTCGGATACCGGCGACCAGGAGTACTCGTCGTCGCTGAGGCCTTCGAGCCTGACCCGGATCTGATGATTCCAGTGGAATTCCCACTGCTCACGCAGCGAGTGGTTCAGGTCGAATGCGTTCATGAATCCCACTGTCCCGCATGTTGCAGGACCTCCGTGCGGTATCGGCGACCCGGCGTTGTCGGTGATCCAGTGTCAGTGCCCTGGTGCCACCAGGGCGGGAACCACGAGCATGCGGAGCTTGTCCCGCAGCCGGTCCAGCGAGCCGGCATCGGCGCCGAGGGCACTGATGTAGTTCATCTCGAGCTCGGACAGCCATTCGCACAGCAGGTCCAGGTCGATGTCCGTGCGCAACTCGCCGGACTCCTGTGCCTCGGTGAGAATCGGCTCCCACAGCTCGCGGGTCAGCTCGACGGCCTTGCCGGACGTCGCGAGCAGCGTGTTGGCGAGCGTGGCCTCGGCGGGAGACACGAGCAGGTGGATCATCGGATCTCGAATGCCTCGACGGATGTTGGCGCAGAGGCCCTCCACGATCCGTTCGCCGAAGGTCGGGTACTCCCGGATGCGAGCTCGCCACGGCTCCATGTTCATGCGTGCGCGGCGGACGATCGAGGCCATGATGAGCGCTTCGCGGTCCGAGAAGTATCGGTAGAGCGTCGCCCGGGAGATGTTCGCTGCCCGGGCCACATCGGCCATGGTCGTCTTCGTGATACCGAACCGCTCGAAGCACGATTCGGCAGCGACGAGGATCGCCGCGGTGACGTCCACGGTCTCTGCTTCGGTCTTCTGTGCCACGCATGAACAATACCGCCGAGTAGTCTCACTGAGACACTAGACGCCTGATGTCTCATGTGCCATCCTGAGGGCATGCAGCGTGAAGACAAGATCGAACTCACTCGGCGCTTGATCGCGCACAAGGACAACAACACCACCGACTACGCGGACGACCTGTTGCATGTGCCCTTCTCCGTGTTCAACGACCCCGAGCTGGCAAGCCTCGAACGCGACGTCGTGCGTCGGTTTCCGCACATCGTGGCGCACGTCGACGAGCTGAAGCAGCCGGGCGACTTCATCACCACCGACCTCATCGGCACGCCGTTGCTGGTGGTCAGGCAGTCCGATGGCTCCGTCAAGGCGTTCTCCAACGTGTGCCGGCACCGCGGAGCCAAGGTCGAGTTCGACGACTCGGGATGCAAGCGCATCTTCAGCTGCCCCTATCACAAGTGGGCGTACGGCCGAGACGGTTCGCTGCGCGGCCTGCCGCACGCCGAGGGCTTCGAGGGGATGGATCGCTCGCAATACGGTCTGGTGGAGTTTCCGTGCGAGGTGCGGCACGGTCTCGTCTGGGTCGTGCCGACGGTCGGGGCCGACCTGGACATCGCCCAGGTACTCGGAGACAAGCACGACGCCGAGGTCGCGGATACCGGTATCGGGGACTCGTTCCAGGTCCGCAAGGAGACCTGGAAGCTCGACATGAACTGGAAGATCGCGGTGGACGGGGTGCAGGACTCGTACCACCTGTGCCAGTTGCACACCAAGACGGTGTGCAACTACCTCGAGGGCAACATCACCGCGTTCGATCTCGTCGACCGTTCGTGGCGAATCGTGGTGGCGCGCAGGTCGATTACCGACGTACGTGACGCCGATCCGGATACGTTCGATGTGCGCGACTACTCGCTCGCCAACTACACGATCTATCCCGGCACGATGCTCGTCACCGAGCCGAATCACTTCGAGATCTGGACGATCGTCCCCGACGTGGACGATCCCAACGTGTCGTACTGCACGATCCGGCTGCTCTCGCCGTCCGAGCCCACCACTCCTCGTGAGAAACGGATCCTGGAGAAGAACTGGGAACTGCTCATGGAGACGCTCCACGCGGAGGACTGGTTCGTGACCAAGACCATCACCGACAATGTCTCGCACGGGCAGGTGGACGAACTGGTCTACGGGCGGAACGAACTTCCGGGACAGGTGTTCCACAAGATGATCATGAGCGATGCCGCCGCGATGGCGGAGGAGCGCCGGAAGAACGCCGGCGCCAAGGCATGACCCCGAGCGGCATGACCACGAGCGAACTACTCGAGTCGTCGCCCGGGCCGGGCGTACTGCAGCTGACGCTGAATCGTCCGGAGGCGCACAACGCGATCTCCCTGTCGATGCAACGAGCACTCGATGTGGCGCTCACGCGGGCCGCAGCCGACGACACCGTCCGGGTCGTCGTGATCGCGGGGGCGGGGGATCGTGCCTTCTCCGCGGGGTACGACCTGAAGGAACTCGCCGTGCTGTCGTCGGAGGAGAACCTGGAGGCGATGCTCGAGCGCGAGGAATTGCTGTGGCGATACCTCGAGTTCCCCAAACCCACGATCGCTGCAGTTCAGGGCATATCGTACGGCGGGGGAACCCTACTCGCGGCGTGCTCCGACCTGCGGGTCGGAGGCGCGTCGACGCGGTTCACCGTGACCGCCGCCAAGTACGGTGGCGCGAACCTGACGTGGATTCTCGACACGTTGATCGGAGCGGGGCAGACGCGAGATCTCCTCATGACGTCGCGTGCAGTCGCCGGCGACGAGGCCTACCGTATCGGCCTGCTCACTCGTTACGCGGGGGACGGCGACGTGCTCGAGGCCGCGTTGGAGGCGGCAACGCAGATAGCCGCGCAACCGCCCGAGGCGATCAGGGAGATCAAATCGCTCCTGCTCGCCGGACACGGACGCGATCTGCGCAGTCGCTACGACCGCGAAAACACGGTCGCGCGCACCACCTTGCGGCCGCGCGCCGTCGGCGACATGTTCACGGAATTCTTCGGTGCCCGTGAGGAAACCGTGTGAGAGGGGCATCATGGACGTTCTGAATCGTGCGAGTTCATCGATAGATGTCTGGGAACCGAACTGGGATGATCCGTTCACCCCGACGGCCGAGGCCGACGACGAGTTCGCCGAACTGGTTGCCGCAGTGCGTGCGGTGCAGGAGGCTTTCACGCGATCGCGTCCCGACCCCGCGACGGCATCGGCAATGGCGGGAAAACTCCGTTCCATAGCAACGGAATTGGAGGAACACGAGGTCGGCGAGGACGACCAGATCCCGGGCCATCGATGGGATCTGGCCGGACGAGGCCAGGCCCTTGCGCCCCCGTTGCATCTCGACGAGGTGACGGAAACGACCGCTCGGGGACGGGTCACGGTCGGCCGCTTCCATTCCGGCCGCTACGCGATGAACGGCGGTGTCACGCCGCTGATCTTCGACGAGATCATGGCTCGGCTCGCGAACGGTTTCGGGCGTCCGTGGGCTCGCACGGCTTATCTCCATGTGGACTTCCGGGCGCCTGCTCCGCTCCACGTCGAACTGCGGGTGGAGGCGGAATTCGTGCGACAGGACGGTCGCAAGCGGTTCATGCGCGGAGCCATGTACCACGGCGACACACTGGTCGCAGAGGCCGACGGCCTGTGGGTCGAGTTGAAACCCGAACAGACACTGAATATTTCCGAAAGAGGCACGGAATGAGCGGATACTCCCTCCTCGAGGGAATGCGCATCCTCGAGGTCGCGCAACTGGCACCTTCGTCGGTCGGCGGTCACCTCGCCGATCTGGGAGCCGAAGTCATCAAGATCGAGTCGGGGCCGCTGGGAGATCCGGTGCGGGTGGGCGGCAGCCGCGCGATCGGTGACGAGGACGGACCCTCGTTCATGCATCTGCGGTGGAACCGCGGGAAGAAGAGCGTGGCCCTCGATCTGCGCACCGACGAGGGAAAACGCACATTCCTGGAACTCGCCCGCACGTGCGATGCCGTCGTCGAAGGTATGCGCGGCGGCTACCTGGATTGGCTCGGCGTCGGATACGACCGACTGCGACAGGTGAATCCGAGGATCGTCTTCTGCACGGTGTCGGGCATGGGGTCGGACGGCCCGTACAGCCAACTCGGCACCGGCGGGCCGGTGTTCGACGCCTATGCGGGGCTCCGTGAGGTTCGCACGCCCGAGGAGCCGCCGATCGACGGGATCGCCGGTGGGACAACGCCACCGATGGCGATGTACGCGCTCGGTGCGTACGGCGCGATGGGCCTGCTGGCCGCGGTACACCGGGCGGGCCGCACCGGGGAGGGCTGCCGGCTCGAGGTGGCGGGAATCGACGTCGCCGCAGCGTGGATGCCCGATCTGATCGATGCCGAACTCAACAAGAACCGGTCGATCCCGCGTCCCACCTGGCTGCCGGACGGGCGCCTGCCCGACTGGCCGCGCCTCGAGGCGTACCGGACGAAGGACGGCGAAGCCATGCTGTTCGGTTCGCACGTCGAGAAGTTCTGGCGCAACTTCTGTCTCGCGGTGGACCGCCCGGATCTGCTGGAGATAGATCTCGTGAGTACCGATGCCGAGGCGTCGGCGCGCGCTGATCACGTGTACCGGGAGCTTCGGGAGATCTTCCTGCAGCGCACGCGCGACGAATGGCTCGCGCTGTTCCTCGAGCACGAGATCGCAGGTGGGCCAGTCAATTCGGTCAGCGACATGATCGCCGATCCGCACTTCGCCAGCCGTTCCAACACCTACCGCGTCGAGTACGAGGGCGTGGGTGAACTCGAATTCGTTGCGAGCCCGATCCGGGTGTCCGGGGAGGAATTCGCGCCTGCACTGCCTCCGAAGTTCGGCGCGGACACCGACGAGGTGCTCGCCGGCCTGTCGTGCCACGACGGTTCCGGCGATCCGTCCGGCAGGAGCGCGGCCGCTCGCGGTTAGCCGAGAAAATGCCCGGTAGATTCGGTTGTACCGTTTACCTACGCATGTTAGATTCGTCCCGTCCCCGGTGACCGCGCTCACACTCTCGGTGAGTGTGCATCCCGCGCCCGGGGATCTTGGACGGGTGGACAGGCTCGGCAGGAGCCGCACATTTCGACAGTCGTGAGCGAGAGCGGGCTACGCCGCCACGGCCGGCACGAGGAGACAGAATGAATCTGGCCGATCTGGTTCGATACTGGGGCAAGACTCGTCCCACCCAGCAAGCGATCGTCTTCGGGGACACTTCCCAGACCTGGGCCGAGGTGGATGCGGTCACCGACTCGCTTGCGCGGGGGCTCGCAGCCCGTGGCATGCGCAAGGGCGATCGTGTCGCCGTGATGATGCTCAACCGTCCCGAGCTGGCACACGTCGTTCTGGCTACGCTCAAGCTCGGAGCGATCAGCGTCCCGCTCAACTTCCGGTTGGTCGGCAAGGAGTTGGCGCCGATGATCGCCGACTCGTCACCGCGTGTGGTGATCGTCGAGAACGAGCTTGCACCCCTGCTCGAAGTCGCAGCATCGGAAACCGATTTCGAGATCTTCGCGATCGGTGGGACCGATCATCGGCCGTACAGCGAGCTGCTCGAACCCGGTGAGGCTCCCACCGTGGAGATCCACCCCTCGGATCCGGCGTTCATCTGCTACACGTCGGGCACGACCGGGGTCCAGAAGGGCGCGCTCATCACGCACCGCAATGCGCTCGCCCCAGGTATCGCGCAGGTGCTCAGCCATGGCATCTCCGGTCGTGACCGCGTCATGTGTTCGGCTCCGCTGGTCTACACCGGCTCCGTGTTGTCCATCTTCGCGCAACTCGTCGTGCTGCCCGGATCCACCATGGTGCTGCTGCGTGAGTTCGACCCGGCGATCGCCCTCGACACGTTCGAGCGCGAACAGATCACCGCAACCACCACCGTCCCGGTCATCTGGGAGCGCATGACGCAGCTGCCCGACTTCGGCAGGCGCAAGCTGGCGAAGTTCACGTTCGCCGGCGCGGGCGGCGCACCGATCAGCCTGGACCTGCTCGACTTCTACCAGAGTCGTGGCGTGCCGATGACGCAGGCGTACGGACTGACCGAGGCGTCGGGCATGGCTTCGACACTGAACTACGAGGATGCTCGGACCCGTCCGGGATTTGCCGGTCTGGCCCTGGCCGGAACGCAGCTGCGCATCGCGGGCGAGAACGGTGGATTCGCCGAGCCGCACCAGGTCGGCGAGATCCTGGTGCGCGGTGAGCACGTCATGCGCGAGTACTGGAACAAGCCGGAGGCCACGGCGGCGACGCTCGTCGACGGCTGGCTGCACACCGGCGACCTCGGCCTGCAGGATGAGGAGGGCTTCCTCAAGGTGGTCGATCGCAGCAAGGACATGCTCATCTCCGGCGGCCTGAACGTGTACCCGGCCGAGATCGAGAAGGTGCTGCACGGCATCGAGGGGTTGGTCGATCTCGCCGTGATCGGCGTCAAGGACGACCGGTGGGGTGAGGTTCCCATGGTCGTCTTCCACAGCGAACGTCCGGCGGAGGAGATCGTCCGCGACATCACCTCGGTGTCGAGCGGCAACCTCGCCAAGTTCAAGCGACCGGTGCACGCGGTGGCCCTCGACGAGCCGCTGCCCCGCACCTTCTCCGGCAAGTTGGCGAAAGCTGTTCTGCGGGAGCGATTCCAGACGCCGCCGGTCGACGCCATCCCGGTGCCCAAGGATGTATCCACCGCGGACGCTGCCACGTCCCGGTCCTGAGCTCCATCCCTTCTCCGAGAGGACACGCACGTGAGCGGTACTCGCGATGTGGACATCACCGCGCTCATCGACCGTTCGTCTCTGTCGTCCCTGCAGAAGCGTGTGCTGGCGCTGTGCCTGGGTCTCGCGATCCTGGACGGCATCGACGCGCAACTCATCGGGTTCGTCATTCCGGCGATCTCCAAGGACTGGGACATCGCACCGGCATCGTTCGGCTTCGCGCTCGCGCTGAGCACAGGCGCGATGGTGGTGGGCAGTCTGTTGTTCGGCCCGCTGGCCGACCGCTACGGTCGGCGCAAGATCATCATTGTGTGCACCGTCATCTTCGCGGTGTTCACGCTGGCCACTGCGGTGGTGACCTCGATGCCGGCGCTGATCGTGCTGCGGGTGATCGCGGGCCTCGGGCTCGGTGGAGTGACACCGAATCTTGTTGCCATGGTGAGTGAATACAGCCCTGCACGGATCCGCGCGACGATGGTGACGGTGACGATCGCGGGCATGTCGCTGGGTGGGTTCATCGGTGGCTTCGGCGCTGCACTCCTCATCCCCAGGTTCGGTTGGCAGTCGCTGTTCGTCCTCGGTGGTGTGCTGCCGTTGATCCTGGTGGTCGCGGCCCTGCGATGGCTGCCGGAATCCGTGAAGTTCCTGGTGGCCCGCGGGCGCCACGAGGAGGCCGTGCAGATCGTCGGCGAGATCGCACCCGAGGCGCGTATCGACGCCGCGACCCGGTTCACCCAGGACGCGGCGGTCGCGACGAAGTCGCCGGTGGGCGCCCTGTTCCGCTCCGGCCGCGCGGCCGACACGGTCCTGCTGTGGGGCGTGTTCGTCATCAACTTCCTGGTCATCTACTTCCTGCTCAGCTGGATGCCGACCCTGTTCGGGGAGGGCGGCCGGAGTGCATCGACCGCGCTCGTGGCGGCGTCGCTGTTCAATCTCGGTGGGATGACCGGTGCGCTGACGTTCGGGCGGATCACCGACCGGATCGGCAACGGATTCGTCGTCGTGATGGCCGGCTACACCCTCGGCGCCGTGTTCACCGCAGCGGTCGCATTGCTGCTCGGCAGCGGATGGCTTCTCCTGGTGGCGGTCTTCTTCGTCGGGTTCGGCATGTCGGGAAGTTCGGCAGGCATCATCGCGATCGCGGCAACGGTGTATCCCGTCGCGGTCCGCGCAACGGGTGTCGGCTGGGCGATGGGCATCGGACGAGTCGGTTCGATCGCGGGGCCGGCGATCGGTGCGCTGCTCATCGCGGCCGGGTTGGATGCCAAGAGCATCTTCCTGCTCACGATCGTGCCGACGCTGCTGGCTGTGGTGACGCTCGGCGTCCTGGCGCTCCGAAGTCGGCGACCAGGGCGTGACGACAGCGTCGCGGCGGCCGCAACTCCAAGCCTGGTCGAAGCCGAATAGAACTGGACCACAAGGCCGTTCACCGACATCACGTTGTCGGTGAACGGCCTTGTACAGTCTCGACGACGACGTTGCCCGCCCGACGCCTTTTGCAGTGTTTAACTACAGATGTTAGATTAAGCCCATTGTGGTGGTGGTCACGTCTTTGCAGGGCGATTGTCTCTGCCCGAAACCGCGGAGGGAGCAGCCGATGCCGGTGAAGTTGTCCTATTGCCGTCTGTGCCCCGCGTCGTGCGGGGTGCGGGTGGAGGTCGACGGCGACCGCATCGTCGGCATCGTCGGCGACGGCCTGCACCCGCTGTCCGGCGGCTACTCGTGCCCGAAGGGCCGTCGGGGCGGCGATTTCCTCCAGGGCCCGGACCGGCTCACCACATCGATGCGCCGAACCCGCAACGGCGACTACGAGCCCGTTCCGGTGGATACCGCGATCGCGGAGATCGCCGAGCGGATCGCCGCAATCACCGGTGAGCACGGCCCGGACTCGCTCGGTCTCTTCATGGGCACCCAGCAGAACTTCGCAGCGCTGACCGGACCGATGGCGCGAGCGTGGTTCCGCACCACCGGATCTCGCAAACTCTTCTCGACCATGACGATCGACCAGTCCGCCAAGTGGGTCGTGCAGGCGCGGATGGGGGAGTACCTCGGTGGAAGACAGCGCTTCGACACGGCGGACGTGTGGCTGCTCGCGGGCACGAACCCGATGGTCTCCCTCAACGGAGGCGACGGCGACGGCGCGATCACCCGCAACCCGTCGGTCTCGATCCGCGACGCGCGGGCCCGCGGACTGAAGCTCATCGTCGTCGATCCGCGACGCACCGAGACCGCAGTTCGCGCCGATCTGCACCTGCAGCTGCGGCCCGGGACGGATGCCGCGCTGTTCGCCGGATTGCTGCACGTGATCCTGTCCGAAGGCCGCCACGACCGGGAGTTCTGCGACCGCTTCGCGGACGGCCTCGACGCCCTCGCCGCCGCGGTCGCGCCGGCCACCCCCGAGCGCACCGAGGAAGCAACGGGTGTTCCCGCCGTCGACGTGATCCGGGCAGCCAGGCTGTTCGCAGCGGGACCCCGGGGCATGGCGACGACGGGCACCGGGGTGTGCATGGGCCCCCATTCCAACCTCGCCGAGCATCTCGTGGCGTGCCTGAACGTCGTCTGTGGCCGGTACCTGCGCGAAGGCGAGGCGACGCCCAACCACAACGTGCTCGCGCGGGACGTCCCGGCGCGGGCCGAGGCTCGTTCTGCAGCTCGTACCTGGGAGTCGGGATTCCGCAGCCGCATCGGCGGCATCGGAACGATGAACGGGGAACTGCCGTCCGGGATTCTCGCGGACGAGATCCTCGAGCCCGGCCCCGACCGGGTGCGGGCCCTGGTGGTTTCGGGAGGCAATCCCGCACGGGCACTGCCGGACCGGGTGAAAGCCGAACAGGCACTGCGTGCGCTGGACCTGCTGGTGTGTGTCGACACCCGCATGTCGGATACCGCGCAGCTCGCCGACTACGTGATCGCGCCGACCATGGCGTACGAGCGTCCCGACCACACGCTGCTGATGGAGTTCTTCTTCGCGCGGCCCTTCGCGCAGTACACCCCGCGGATCGTGGAGCCGCCGGAAGGCGTGATCGAGGACTGGGAGTTCTACTTCCGCCTCGCCGCCGCGTCCGGTCGGTCGATCAAATTCGCCGGGCGCGTGCTGGATCCGGCTGCACCGCCGACCTCGGAGGAACTGCTCGCGATGTTCGCCGAGCGCGGGCGCATTCCCGTGGCCGAGTTGAAGAAAGCGCCACGTGGCATGCTTGCGCCTCCCGACGACAAGGTGGTGGGCCCGCCATCCGAAGACGCAGCCGGACATCGCCTTTCGCTGTGCCCGGACGACGTCGCCGGGGAAATCGCCGCTGCACTCGGCGAATCGATCCGGATCAACGAGTTTCCGATGCGCCTGACGGTGCGGCGAATGCGGGAGTTGATGAACTCGCTGGGCCGGGAGATCGGCGGGTTACCACGCCACGGGTACAACCCCGCAGGCGTGAATCCGGAGGACATGCAGCGACTGGGCATCGAACACGGCGACATCGTCCGGATCCGCTCGGCCCACGGACGGATCCGGGCCGTCGCGCACACCGACCCGAGCGTCGGCCCGGGCACGGTGTCGATGACCCATTGTTGGGGTGGTTCCGACACCGAGGCGGACCCTCGGGTCGCCGGGAGCAACGTGAACGACCTGACCGGCTACGACCGGGTCCAGACCATCAACGCAATGCCCAGACTGACCGCAGTACCCGTGACCATCGAACGTGAGGTGTGTGCAAGTGCTCGCTGACAAGACCGTCGGGGTACGCATCTGCCCGTTGTGCGAAGCCACGTGCGGATTGCTGTTCGAACTGGACGGACGCACCGTGACGTCGGTGACGTCCAACCCCGACGACGTGTTCAGCGCCGGACACAGTTGCGCCAAGGGACTGGGCCTCGCACGGCTGGAGAACGACCCCGACGTCATCCGCACGCCCCTGATCCGTGACGGGGACGGCTTCCGCGAGGCGACGTGGGACGAAGCCTTCGCCGAGATCGGCCGACGACTGCCTCCGATCATCGCGGCGGACCCGAACAGCTGTGCCGTGTACTCGGGCAACCCTGCCGCCCACCACCTCGACCCGTCGCTGTACGCGCACCCGCTGATCGCTGCCATCGGCACCCGCAACGTCTACTCGCCCGCGAGCATCGACACCCTGCCGAAGAACTACGCGAACATGCTGCTCTACGGAACCGGACTGGGGATGCCGGTCCCCGACATCGACCACACGTCCTACCTGTTGATCCTCGGTTCGAATCCGCTTGTATCGAACGGAAGTACGATCACAGCGCCCGGCATCGGCAAGCGGCTCGACGCCTTGCGTGCGCGCGGCGGCACGCTGGTGGTGGTCGATCCGGCACGCACCCGCACGGCGGAGATCGCCGACCGCCACCTTGCCATCCGGCCCGGAACCGACGCCTTCTTCCTGCTCGCGCTCGTGTCGGTGATCGCCGCGGAAGGTCTCGCCGCTCCCGGCCGCCTGAGCGAATACACCGACGGCATCGACGACGTTCTCCGTCTCGCCGAGCCCTTCACCCCCGAAGCGGTCGCGGGAATCTGCGGACTCGACGCCGACGAGATCCGCCGGGTCGCCCGCGAGTTCGCGGCTGCGGACGCCGCCGTTGCGCATTCCCGAATGGGTTCGTGCACACAGGAGTTCGGCAGTATCGCGAACTGGACGATCGAAGTTCTCAACGTCGTGACGGGCAATCTCGATCGGCCGGGCGGAGCGATGTTCCCGGTCCCGCCCGCCGGCGGACCCACCACGTGGCCCGCAAACCCGAAGGCACCACGTGTCTTCGATCGATGGCGATCGCGAGTGCGCGGCATGCCGGAGGCGATGGGGGAGATTCCCGCGGTGTGTTTCGCCGAGGAGATCCTCACCCCCGGGCCGGGGCAGGTGCGCGGCCTGATCACGATCTCCGGCAACCCGGCCCGGTCGCTCCCGAACAGCCGAGCCGTCGAAGCTGCGCTGGCCGACCTCGACTTCATGGTGTGCATCGACGGCTATCTCAACGAGACGACACGGCACGCCGATGTCATCCTGCCGCCCCCGCCGCTGACCACCCGCGGACACCACGACCTTGCGATCACCCACTTCCAGGTGCGCAACGTGGCCCGCTACTCGGCGCCTCTGCTCGAGCCCGGCCCGGGACAGATGCCCGAATGGCAGATTCTGTTGCGGCTCACCGCAATCGTCCGGGGCGAACCCGACCGCCCGGTCGCCGAACTCGACGACGAGGTCGCCGCCACCGCGACCCGACGCGCCGCGAGACTCGCCGGCCGCGATCTCGACGACGTGGTCCGGGCCACCGGCGATCGCACCGGCCCCGAACGGCTGCTCGATCTGCGGCTGCGCAGCGGCCCGTACGGTGACCGGTTCGGTGCCGGGCCCGGCGGCCTGACCCTCGAGCTGCTCGAACGCAACCCCAACGGCGTCGACTACGGGCCGTTGGAACCGCGAGTGCCGGAGGTGCTGCGGACCCCGAACGGCCGGATCGATCTCGCGCCCATCGAGTTGGTGGCCGACCTGTCCCGTCTGCGCGACGCACTTGAGCAACCCGTTCCCGACCTGGTCCTCATCAACCGGCGGCAACGGCGCGGCATGAACTCCTGGCTGCACAATGCGCTGCCGCAACCGGATTCGGGGCAGTGCACCCTGTTCATGAGCCCGGTCGACGCGGCGGCGCGCGACCTCGTCGACGGCGATACGGTGCGCGTCACGTCGAAGACCGCGTCGATCGTCGCGGAACTGCACGTCACCGACTCGATGCGGCAGGGCGTGGTCAGTCTCCCGCACGGGTGGGGACACGACGGTGCGGGGCTGCGCACCACCCGCTCGGCCGCGGCGCCCGGCGCCAACGTCAACGCCCTGGTCGACGACATGGTGGTCGAGCCGTTGACGGGTACCCCGATCTTCAACGGATTCGCCGTCGACGTCGCCCGCATCGAGAGCGTGCCGGCGTGACCGCGGCACCGGGGACCCTGGCGGGCACCACGATCGGAGTCGTCGGGGCGGGGATGATCGGGGCCGCCCTCGCCTACACGTGCGCGAGGGCGGGAGCCGACGTGGTCCTGTTCGCGCGGACGCACGACGGCGCACGCAGGGGCAAGTCGTACGCCACGCGACGGGAAGAACGTGCCCTCCGTGCGGGCACGACGAGCGAAGCCGTGTCGCAGGCACTGCTCGACCGCATCCGGCCCACCACACGTACCGAGGATCTGGCGCAGGCGGCGCTCGTCGTCGAAGCGGTCGCCGAGAACGTCGCGGTCAAACAGCAGGTCCTGCGGGCGGTCGAATCGGTCACCGCGCCGGACGCCGTGCTCGCCTCGACGACCTCGACCTTGCCGATCACCACCATCGGGTCGGCGCTGGCACGCCCGGAGCGTTTCGTGGGAATGCACTTCTTCTCCCCGGTCGACCGGATGACCCTGGTGGAAACCGTGGTCGGCGCGCGCACCGCCGAGAGCACCCTCGCCGGCGCGCTGGCCTATGCGCGGCTGCTGGGGAAGACACCCATCATGGTGCGCGACAGCCGGGGATTCTTCACCAGCCGGGTGATGGAACGCTACCTCGACGAGGCGATGATCGCGGTCGGGGAAGGAATCGACCCGGGCGTCGTCGAACGCGCGGCGACCGACGCCGGATACCCGGTCCCACCGCTGCAACTGCTCGACGAGATCTCGCTGACGCTCAACCGGGACGTACAGTGCGAGAACCGGATCGCCGTCGAGGACGCGGGCGGCACATGGCACGGCACCCGTGCGGACCGGGTCCGGGCACGCATGATCGACGACCACGACCGTGGCGGCAGGTCGGTGGGCCGCGGGTTCTACGACTACGACGCCGACGGCGCGCGCATCGGGTTGTGGCCCGGCCTTCGCGAGTCGTTCGGTCCGGTGAAGCAGATCCCGATCGACGACATGCGCGACCGGTTGCTCTTCGTCGAGGTGGTCGAAGCGTTGCGGTGTCTCGCCGAGGGTGTCGTCGCTTCCGCCGCCGACGCGGACAGTGGTTCGGTGCTCGGCATCGGGTTTCCCGCACACACGGGCGGGGTCGTCTCGTTCGCCCGCGCCTACCCAGGGGGCATCGACGGGTTCACGGCCCGCGCGCACGAACTCGCCGATCGCTACGGCGACCGTTTCCTCCCGCCCGAGCCGGGTCCGCAATTCAACGAACAACCGGAGTGGCCATGACATACGTAGTGACCCAATCCTGCTGCAACGACGCGACGTGTGTCGCGGTGTGCCCGGTGAACTGCATCCACCCGACCCCCGACGAAGCGCAGTACGCCCGCACCGAGATGCTCTACATCGACCCCGATGCCTGCATCGACTGCGGCGCCTGTGCCGACGTGTGCCCGGTGGACGCGATCGTTCCCGACGGTGACCTCACCGCCGAGACCGAGATCTACCGGGAACTCAATGCCGCGTACTTCGCGGACAACCCGACCGCGTCCGGCCCCCGAGAGGTACCGGCGGAACCCGTCACCGCAACCGACCGGCCGGGTGCGCTGCGGGTGGCGATCGTGGGGTCCGGACCCTCGGCCTTCTACGCGGCCGAGGAGCTGCTGAAACGGCGCGACGTCGACGTCGAGGTGTCCATGTTCGAACGGCTCCCCGTCGCCGGCGGGCTCGTCCGCTACGGGGTGGCCCCGGACCACCAGACGACGAAGGCGGTCGAGCGGGTGTTCGCCCGTACCGCAGGACGCACCGGGTTCCGCGCCTTCTTCGGGGTGGAGATCGGCCGCGACATCGGCGTCGACGAATTGCTCGACCATCACCACGCGGTGATCCACGCGAGCGGAGCGTCCGACGACCGGAAGCTCGGAATTCCGGGCGAGGACCTGCCGGGCAGTGTGGCCGCACGGGAATTCGTCGCCTGGTACAACGGGCATCCCGACCACGACGGCCCGGCGTCCCGACAGGTCGAACGTGCGGTCTGCGTGGTCGGCAACGGCAACGTCGCGCTGGACGTGGCGCGCATCCTGGCACGCGACCCCGAACGCCTCGTGCCGGGCGACATCGCCGAGCACGCGCTGGAAGCGTTGCGGCACAGTGCGATCGAGGAAGTGGTCGTGCTCGGTCGCCGCGGTCCCGAGCACGCGGCGTTCACGACCCCCGAGCTGCTCGCTCTGGGGTCGCTGCCGGAGGTCGACGTCACCGTGCACGGGGGGTACGAGGCACCCGAGGGCGCCTCGGTCAAGCTTCGGACGATCGCGGACTATGCGCGACGGGTTCCCGGCCGGGGCCGCCGGCGGATCACGCTGCGATTCAACGGAGCGCCGGTCGAGGTTCTCGGCGGCGACCACGTCGAGGGCATCCGGATCGCGCCGTACGGACGGGAGGGGACCGACGCCGACCTCGAGGCCTCGCTGGTGGTGCGTGCCGTGGGCTACCGTGGCCGCCCGCTTCCGGGTCTTCCGTTCGACGACGAGCGCGGGACGGTACCCAACGTCGCCGGTCGGGTGATCGATCCGGCCGGCGACCGTCCGGTGCCGGGCCTGTACGTCGCCGGCTGGATCAAACGGGGTCCGACGGGAGTGATCGGCACCAACCGGTACTGCGCCGCCGAAACGGTCGAGGCGCTGGTCGCCGATCACTCGCGTGCGCTGCTTCCTCGGCCGAGCCGTGCACGTGACGAGCTGGCGTCGCTGGTCGAGAGCCGGTGCCCGACGGCCATCGAAGTCGACGGCTGGAAGCGCATCGACCGGCACGAACGCGTCGAGGGGCGACGCCTCGGCCGTGCCCGGCAGAAGCTGGTCGACGTCGAGTCGATGCTCTCGGTGGCAGGCGGTCCGGGCGGTAGGTGAGACTTGCCCCAATAAACAACAAACATTAGATTTAACGCGCGGATGTGACCTACATCTCACCGGGTCGGGTCCCGCGATCGACGCATACATCTTGGAGGTTTGCATGAGCGGCACCGTGGTAGATGCTTTGACCTACTGGGCTCGGTCGAAGCCGGATCTGGCGGCGATCGACTTCGACGGCGACGTCGTCACCTACGCGGAATTGTCCACCTGGGCGGACGGGGTCGCGCACGACCTCGCGTCCCGCGGCGTGGTCCCCGGCGATCGGGTGAGTTTCCTCGGCGTCAACAGCCTCGAGTGGGCCGTGGCGTCGCTCGGCGCGATGAAGGTCGGTGCCATCTCCGTGGGGTTCAACCAGCGCATGCTGGCAGGTGAACTCACCACCCTCGTGGAGGACTGCGAGCCCACCGTCGTCTACTGCGACGAAGCGTTGCTGCCCCGCCTCGAAGAGGTGCAGCAGGCGCGCAACACGTTCTCGATCGCGGTGTTCGAGAAGGATGTTCGTCCGTTGCGTGGGGGTGCACACGAGCGGTACCGCACGCCGGTCGTCGATCTCGATACCCCCACCGCCATCGTGTTCACCAGCGGCACCACCGGACGACCCAAGGGCGTGATCTTCACCCACGCCACGATCGCCGGCGAGATGCACGAGTGGTCGCTCATGGAGCCCATCCAGCCCAACGGCCTGCGGCCGCTGCTGGTGCTGCCGCTCTTCACCGCCGCCGGGATCATCTGGGGCATTTCGCGCGTCGTTCTGCAGGGCGGAACCCTGTTCCTTCAGCCCGGATTCGATCCGGCGAAGGCGCTGAAGGTGCTGTCCGAGGACAAGGCCAACACCCTCACCGGGCCGCCCATCCTGTTCGAGCAGATCGCGAAGGTGCCCGGCTTCGCCGAGGCCGACCTGAGTCACATGATCACCGCGCACGTCGGTGGCGCCCGGGTCCCGGTCGACCTGCTCGGCAAGTGGCAGGAGCAGGGGGTGGCGCTGCGGCAGATCTACGGTCAGACCGAGATCGGCGGTTCGGCGACGGCGATGCCCCGTGAGGAGGCTGCCGAGCATCCCGACAAGTGCGGCTGGGGCGGGATCTTCACGAAGATCCGGGTCGTCGACGCCGAAGGAAACGACCTCCCGCCCAACGAAACCGGGCAGATCCTGCTGCGCGGTCCGGGCATGATGCCGGGGTACTGGCGCAACGAGGAGGCCACCCGCGCCGCCCTCGTCGACGGCTGGCTCCAGACCGGCGACCTCGGCAAGCTCGACGAGAACGGCTACCTCACGTACGTCGATCGTCTCAAGGACATGATCATCTCCGGTGGTCTGAACATCTCACCCGCCGAGATCGAGTCCGTCATCAACCAGATCCCCGGTGTCGAAGAGGTCGCCGTGATCAGCGTTCCCGACGCCAAGTTCGGTGAGACGCCGGCCGCGCTGGTCAGGGCCACCACGGAGATGAAGGAATCCGAGGTCGTGGACTTCTGCAACGACCGGCTGGCCGACTACAAGGTGCCGCGCTACGTCGTGTTCCTGGACGAACCGCTGCCCCGGATGGCCAGCGGCAAGATTGCCAAGCGGCAGTTGCGCGACACCTTCGCGGACGTGCCCGACAACTACGACAAGGTACGGTGAGCGAGTAGTGGATTCACAGAAAGTTGCCGTCGTCACCGGCGGAGGACGGGGTATCGGTGCTGCCGTCTCGCGACGCCTCGCCGCCGACGGATTCGCCGTTGCGGTCAACTATTCGCGCAGTGCGCGCGACGCCGAGGACGTCGTGGCGAAGATCGTCGCGGACGGCGGTCGGGCCGTGGCGATTCAGGCGGACATCTCCAAGGCTGCCGACGCCGAACGGCTCATCGCCGACGCGACCGCGCAGTTGGGTGCCCCGACCGTCCTCGTCAACAACGCGGGGATGAACAAGGCCGGTGCGGCCCGGAAGCAGAGCCCCGAGGAATTCGACGAGGTCGTCTCGGTGAATCTCAACGGGGCGTTCTACTGCACCCACTTCGCGCTTCCTGCCATGTACGAAGAGGGCTGGGGCCGAGTGGTTTTCGTCAACAGTCCGTCGGGTGGTCGTCGCCCCGCGCCCGGCATGAGCGCCTATTCCGCGGCGAAGGCCGGCCTCGTGGGCATGGCCAAGACGATGGCCCAGGAGGTGGCGCGGCGTGGCATCACGGTCAACTGTGTGATGCCCGGGTTCGTCGCGACCGACATCGTCTCGTCGGGCGGCGAAGCGGGTGTGGAAGCACTGACGAAGCACTGGCCGTCGATCCCGCCCGAGTCGATCGCCTCGACCGTGTCGTTCCTGGTGAGCGACAACGCCGCCGACGTCTCCGGCGAGGAGATCGGGGTGTGGCGGGGCGGCCCGGTAGGCGTCTGAAACTCGATCTGAAGCTCGAACCTACTGCGACCCATGCCGATTCGATCGGCATGGGTCGCACTTCTTTGTGTCGTCATGGAGCGGGCCGGCCCACGCCGGCGAGCCGACGCCGAAACGAGGACGGGCCCCGGTCGTATCGACCGGGGCCCGTCCTCGAACCCTGTGTGTTACACCGACACCGGGGCCTTGGCGTCGTCCTGGGACCGGACCGAGGACCGTCGGCTGCGGGACAGGAGGGTGGCCGCGAAGCCGAGCAGCGAAACGACGCAGACCAGGAGGCTGAGCCACACGGTGGTGTCGTCGAAGGCAAGCGCGACCGCGATGACCGGGACGACCGCCGCACCCAGCGCATTGCCGGCCTCACGGCCGAGACCGAGCCCGCTGTATGCGTGCTGGGTGTGGAACAGCTCGATGACGTATGCGCCCATCGGGCCGAAGATGGCGGCGACGCCGATGCCGTTGCCGGCGGCCATGACCACCCAGTACAGCAGCGGGGGAGTGCCGACGCCCGACAGCAGCGAGATGCCGATCCAGGCGAACGCGGCGCTGTAGAGGAAGCCGAACATGATCACAGGCGCTCGCCCGACCCGGTCCGACAGGGAGCCGAACATCGGGATCAGAGCGGCGTTCGTGAGCTGCGCAGCGATGAGACCGACGAGGACTTCGGTGCCGCCGTAGCCGAGTTGGTTCTTGCCGAAGGTGCCCATGAACACGATGTAGAAGTAGCCGATGCCGGTCTGGCCGATGGTCATCACGAGCACGGTCAGCAGGGCGCGCGGCTGCTGCCGGATAACGTCGAGGAGCGGACGTTTCGAGACTGTGTCGCTCTCCTCGATCTCACGGAAGGCGGGTGTCTCGGGCAGGCTGCGGCGAAGCCACAGGCCGTAGGCGAGGATCACGGCGCTGCACAGGAACGGGATGCGCCAACCCCACGCGAGGAAGTTTTCCTGGGACATCAGCGATGACACCACGAGCAGCGAGAGCGTTCCGAGCACACCGCCGAGCGCCGCGCCCATACCGGGCAACGAGCCCATCAGGCCCTTCTTCTTCTCGGGTGAGAACTCGACGGCGACCAGGGCCGCACCGCCGTACTCACCGCTGGCGCCGATGCCCTGCAGGATTCGCAGGAACACCAGCAGAGCCGGTGCGACCCAGCCGATCTGGGCGTAGCTCGGCAGCAGACCGACGAGCAGGGTGGCGACACCCATCAGAACGAGGGTGAAGACGAGGATGCGCTTGCGACCGAGGCGGTCGCCGAGGCTGCCGAGGATCACTCCGCCCAACGGGCGGACGAGGAATCCGACGGCGAATGTGCCGACCGCCTGGAGCGTTCCCAGGAGGGGGCTCGAGCCGGCGAAGAACACGCTGGCGAAGACCACCGACGCTGCTGAGGCGTAGAGGCTGAAGTCGTAGTACTCGAGCAGAGTCCCGACGAATGCGGCGCGGCTCGCGCGTCGCGAGTCCGCGCGGGAGTGTCCGGGATGGGTGCCTGCAGGGGAGTCTGCAGGCACAGTTGTACGTTCGGTCATGCGAAACCTCGCGTTGGGGGATGGTGGGCGAGAGGCCCGGATCGTGAAGTGACGCCGACCACATTAGCTACAGTCATTAGATTTGTCTATCGGGTGCGCTGCTCTCGCTCCGCGTGACCTCGACGTTGATTCCGGTGAGGTGCGACTGATTGCTGAGGATGTCGTACGCACCGATTCCGGTGGGGGAGAGGTTGTTCACGTTCACCCCCGGGTGACGCCGCGCCACGTCGAGGCTGCGAGCGGTGCGCTGGCCCCAGCCGTGCGTCATCGCCACCACGCCCGGTCGCAGCCCGTCGTCGTATTCCAGCACGGCGTCGATCGAGCCGTACCGGTTGCGGACGGTGACGTGATCGCCTTCGGCCAGATCGCGCCGTTCCGCATCCTTGGGGTTCATCCACAGCGGATTATTCTGGTGCACACCCTGTTTCAAGATCGAAAGGTTGTGAAGCCAGCTGTTCACCATGTACGGGGTGCGGCGGGTGACGAGCTTGAGCTGGTCCGTGCTCTCGGAGCTCAGCTCCTCGAGGATGTCCTCGGCGGTGCGGTAAGCGCGCCGGAAGACAGGCGGGCAGCAATCGATCAGGCCGTCGTCGTGCTGGACCGCGATGGTGAACACGTGGGACGGCACCGCCTCGGGCAGCACCGCCGTCTGACACGGCATCGATTGCAGGAGTTCGATGCTCAGACCTGCATCGCGCATCGCGGCATCGGCCGCGGCGAGGGGATCGGGATCCGGGGCGTCGAGCAGGGTCGTGACGCCCATCTCCTGCTGGATCCGAGACAGGATCCACCAGTCGTCGCGACGTTCACTCTTCGGCGGCACCACCGCGGGGGTGTACTGCACGTACGGCTCCAAGGC
>NZ_JADZGH010000071.1:43578-50596 GCF_015865005.1 Rhodococcus sp. CX | reverse complement strand
ACGATCAGCTCGACACTCGCCAGAGCCCGGCGGAGTTCTTGCTCGCCGCCCACCGACAACAGCGGGTTGCCGGAGATCACGATCAACGCCCGAATGGGATCGTCCGGATTCTCGATGTACTCCGCGAGCCGCGCCGCGGGAAGATCCCCGCCGACGGTGCGGGTCTCTCCGAGGCTGCTGGAGAAGAACGGATCCTCGCGCCTGCGCTTCGAGTTCTGCACGACGTCGGTCATGCCGCGAGAGTAGATGTTGCCGCCGCGCCTGCCGAGGTTGCCGGAGAACAAGCTGATCATGTTGAGCATCCAGTACGCCAGCGCGCCCTGACGTCCTTGGTTCACGCCGGTCGCCATGTAGATGCTCGCCGTGGGCGCGGCGCAGAAGTCGTCGGCGACCTGCCTGATGGTGCCGGCTTCGATGCCGGTCACCGCGGCCACCCGCTCGGCCGGATAACGCCGCACGAATTCGAGCAGTCCGTCGATGTTGCGTGCGTGCTTCTCGATCTCGGTGCGGTCGTATCCGATCCGGAAGACGATCTCGTGCAGCATCGCCGCGAGGAAGTAGAAATCGGTGTCCGGTTTGATCAACAGCACGTCGCCGGTGTCCGGTCCCGACGACTCGATCCGCCGCGGGTTGACGAAGAGCACGGTCCCACCCCGGCGCTTCACCGCCTTGATCTTCCCCATCGGGTCCGAGACGTGCATCAGCGTCATGTGCGAGACCTGAGGATTGCTGCCCAGGCAGAGGAAGTAGTCGGTGTGCAGCAGATCCGGGATCGGGTGGGCCATCGATGTCCCGTAGATCGCCTCGCTCGCAGCGTATTTCGCGGAGGTGTCCTGGGTGCCGGCGCTGAAGCGCATCCGGGTGTCGAATCCGCGTGCGAGCGCCGCGGCGTTGGCGTAGTAGGTGCCGTTGAACGCCGACGGGTTGCCCTGGTAGATCGCCAGTGAATTGCGTCCGTGCCGTCGGCGGATGTCTTCGAGGCGGGCGGCGATCTCGCCGACGGCATCGTCCCAGTCGACCGGTTCGAAGTCGCCGGCCTCGGTCCTGCGTGGATTCGTGCGTCTGAGTGGCCGGTCGAGGCGGTTCGGATCGTCGTGCACCCGGAGATAGTGCACACCTTTGTGGCAGGAGAAGCCCTTGTGGACGGGATGGTCCTGGTCCGGTTGTAACCGGACGACCCGATCGTCCTCGACATCGGCGACGAGACCGCAACCCGGTTCACAGATGCGGCAGAAGGTGTGGACCCGGCGCGCGGTCATCCGGTCATCCACCGACCGTCGCGGCGCGCGACGACGCCGCGAGGGCTTCCTCTCGATAGTTGGACGGCCACTTCTTGCCGAGGGTCAGGCCGCCGTCGACCCCGAGGGTCTGGCCCGTCACGAACTCGGCGTCGTCGGAGGCGAGGAACGCCGCGGCGTGGGCGAGGTCCTCGGGTTCGCCCGCGCGGGGGATGGGCTGGAAGTTCGTCAGGCTGCGCCGCACGGCCTCGACACTGCGATCGAGCGCGTCGTCCTCGAGTCCGGCGCCGTGGCCGACGATGCGGGTGGCGACGCCGCCGGGGACCAGAGCATTGACGCGGATCCGGAACTCGGCCAGCTCTACTGCTGCGGTTCGGGTCAGTTGCAGCACAGCGGCTTTCGCTGCGCTGTAGGGGTGCGGACCGAACCCGGTGCGGACGCCCGCGACGCTCGAGACGTTGATGATGCTGCCGGATCCCTGCTCGCGCATGACCCGCGCGGCGTGTTTGGTCCCGAGGAACACGCTGCGTGCCAGCACCGCGAATCCGTTCTCCCACTCCTCGAGCGTGGTGTCCTCGAGGAACGTCCACGCGCCCACGCGGCCCGCGTTGTTGACCATGCAGTCGAGCCGGCCGAACCGGTCGACTGCGAGCGCGACGGCGGCTTCCACCTCGGCTTCGTTGCGCACATCGGTGTGCAGGTAGACGCCGCGGTCACCGAGTGCGGAGGCGACGGCCTCGCCGCGTGCGTCGTCGATGTCTGCGACGACCACACGGGCCCCACGCTGGGCGAACGTGTGCGCGGTCGCGGCGCCGATTCCGCTCGCAGCTCCGGTTACCACGGCCACCTTGCCGTCGAGGTTCGTCATGGGATTCCTTCGGTCGTCCGTACGCGGTTTCCTTGAGCTTTTAATCTAAAGCCATTAGCCTGCGTGTGTCGAGCACTTAGTCCCTTGGAGAGTGATATGTCCGATGCGAAACCGATCCTGACCGAGCGACCCCGGCCGGGTGTGCTCGTGATCCGGCTGAATCGCCCGGACGAGCTGAACGCCATGAACGTCGACCTCATCGACGCCTTGCACGAGGTGCTCGCCGAGGTGCGCGACGATTCGACCACCCGCGCGATCGTCCTCACCGGCGAAGGCCGGGCCTTCTGCGCCGGACTGGACCTGCGCGGATACGGAACGCCGCCGGGTGCCACGGAGGGTGAGGGTCGCGCGCAACTCGGACTGCGGGTGCAGAAGCACATCGCGGGTCTCGTCGACGACTTCCGCAGCGCGCGGCCGCCGGTCATCGCCGCGGTCAACGGGGCTGCGGCGGGCGGCGGCATGTCGCTCGCACTGATGGCCGACATTCGCATCGCGTCGGAATCCGCGGTGTTCCACGCCGCGTTCATCCGCCGCGGCCTGTCCAATTGCGATATCGGCATGAGCTGGCTGCTGCCCCGCATGATCGGGTTCTCCCGGGCCGCGCAGATCATGCTCACCGGCCGTTCGATCGACGCCGGCGAGGCCGAACGCATCGGCCTCGTCTCGTCCGTCGAACCTGCCGACGCACTGCTCGACGTCGCGTTGGACACCGCCGAGGCCATCGCGCAGAACAGCCCGTTCGGGGTGTGGATGACCAAGGAAGTCATGTGGTCGAACCTCGAGACGCCCAGCCTGCGTGCCGCGATCGACCTCGAGAACCGCACCCAGATCCTCAGCTCGCTGACCCGGGACCACAGGGAGGCCGTCGTCTCCTTCCTCGAGAAGCGTCCCCCCGAGTTCCGGAACCACTGACCATCGGCCGACGCCGGCTCGACCAGAACACACGTAGCAGAAGTAGCGAGGCAGCATGAGAGTAGGAATCGCCGCAGGTTATTGGGGGTCGGGCCCGCCGCGGCACGTCGAGCGGATGCTCGCCGAGGCCGAGGCGCTCGGGGTCGACAGCTTCTGGACCGCCGAAACGTACGGGTCCGACGCGCTGACGCCGCTGGCGTGGTGGGGCGCGCAGACGTCGACGATCAAGCTGGGCACCTCGGTGTGCCAGATGTCCGCCCGCACACCGACGGCGCTGGCGATGGCTGCGCAGACCCTCGACCACCTCAGCGGCGGCCGCGTGATCATCGGTATCGGCGCCTCGGGACCGCAGGTCGTCGAAGGCTGGTACGGGCAGCCGTACCCGCGGCCCCTCGAACGCACCCGCGAATACATCGAGATCATGCGCCAGGTGTGGGCGCGGGACGAACCGGTGACCTACTCGGGACGGCACTATCAGCTTCCCCTGCAAGGCGGAACGGGACTGGGGAAGCCGCTCAAGTCGATCGTGCACCCGCTGCGCAACGACATTCCCGTCTACATGGGTGCCGAGGGACCGAAGAACGTGGCGCTGGCCGCCGAGATCGCCGACGGCTGGACACCGCTGTGGTTCTCGCCCAAGAGCGACGAGTTCTACCGCAAGGCACTCGCCGAGGGGTTCGCCCGGGAAGGCGCACGCCACACGGCCGACGACTTCGAGGTCGCGAACGTGTGCTGGCTCGTCGAGAACGACGATGTGGAGAAGGCCGCGTCCCGGCTCAAGCCGACGGTCGCCCTGTATGCGGGCGGCATGGGCGCCAAGGGCGCGAACTTCCACAACGACGTGTTCGCGCGCATGGGCTGGGGCGAGGTCTGTGCCGAGATCCAGGAGCTGTACCTGAGCGGGCGGGCCGATCTCGCCGCGCAGGCCGTGCCCACCGAGATGGTCGAGGACGTCGCGCTCGTCGGTCCCGCGGACAAGATCATCGAAGAGATCGAAACCAAGTGGAAGCCGACGTGTCTCACCACCCTCATCCTCGGTGGGTGGCCGAAGCCGGAGAACCGTAAGCGCATTCTGGAGGCGGTGCAGTCGTGAGTCTGGATCCGAGAACCCCCATCCTGGTCGGCGTCGGCCAGGTCAACGAGCGCGACGGTGGCATCGAACCCGTCGATCTGATGGTGCGTGCCGCGCGCGCGGCGGCCGACGATGCCGGTTCGGCGCGACTGCTCGAGCTTGTCGATTCGGTCCGTGTGGTCGGGTTGCTGTCCTGGCGCTACCGGGATCCGGGTGCGCTCGTCGGGGAGCGCATCGGCGCGACTGTCCGGCACACCGGTTACTCGGGCAACGGGGGCAGCACGCCGCAGGTCCTCGTCAACGGTGCCGCCGAGGACATCGCCGCAGGGCGTGCCGACGTCGTGCTCATCGGTGGTGCCGAATCCTGGCGCACCCGAACGAAGTTGCGCGCGCAGAAGCAGCGCCCGGAATGGACGGTGCAGGACGAGTCGGTGCCGGCCGCCGAAATCATGGTCACCGACGTGCCGATGGCCGACGAGAGCGAACGCCGGATCGGTCTGGACCGGCCGTCGTACGTCTATCCGCTGTTCGAGCAGGCGCTGCGCGTGTCGGCGGGGCGCTCGGTCGCGGAGCACCAGGACTTCATCGGCGGGTTGTGGTCGCAGTTCAGCAAGATCGCGGCGACGAACCCGAACGCGTGGGTGCAGCGCGAGTACACCGCCGCGGAGATCGCGACCCCGTCGCCGGACAACCGGATGATCTCCACGCCCTACACGAAGCTGCTGAACTCGAACAACATGGTCGATCAGAGCGCGGTGCTGCTGCTGTGCTCGGTGGAGACCGCCACCCGGCTCGGAATTCCGCAGGAGCGCTGGGTCTTTCCGCAGTCCGGCACCGAATCGCACGACACCTACGCGATCGCCGAACGCGGTGCGCTCGACCGGTCCCCGGCGATCCGCATCGCGGGCGCGCGGGCCCTCGAGCTCGCGGGGATCGGGCTCGACGACGTCGCGCACGTGGACGTGTACTCGTGTTTCCCCTCGGCGGTGCAGGTCGCGGCGAACGAGCTCGGTCTCGCCCTGGACGACCCGGGCCGGCCCCTCACCGTGACCGGTGGCCTGACGTTCGGCGGCGGACCGTGGAACAACTACGTCAGCCACTCGATCGCGACGATGGCGGCGCGGCTGCGCGAGTCTCCCGGCTCGTACGGCCTGGTCACCGCCAACAGCGGGTACCTGACCAAGCACGCGATGGGCGTGTACCGGTCCGAACCACCGGCCGGCGGCTTCCGGCGTCTG
The DNA here is from genome assembly GCF_015865005.1 of Rhodococcus sp. CX. Classification (NCBI taxonomy): domain Bacteria; kingdom Bacillati; phylum Actinomycetota; class Actinomycetes; order Mycobacteriales; family Nocardiaceae; genus Rhodococcus; species Rhodococcus sp. CX. The sequence continues at coordinate 45,268 of NZ_JADZGH010000071.1, read as the reverse complement.
GACGTGCAGGCCGAGGTCGACGCGCTCCCCACGACGAAGGCGCTGCTGTCCTGTACGGGCACGGCGTCGGCGGAGTCGTGGACCGTGGTGTACGGCCGCGACGGCGCCCCGGAGCGCGGTTTCCTCGCAGCCCGCACCGCCGGTGGTGAGCGGACGCTCGCCGCGACCACGGACGCCGACGATCTCGCGCGCCTCGTCGAGGACGATGTCGCAGGCAGGCAGGTCGTCGTCTCGGAGGACGGGCAGTTCCGGTTCGCCCGACGTTGACGGCTTTTATCTAAAGACATAAGGTTAATGCCACTGACACGACGGTCTCGTGTCACGAAAGCGAGGAGTTCACAATGTCTGTCGAAGACTTCCGCGCCCTGTACGAACAGCACGTGGGCTACGTCGTCGCCGGAAACATGAAGGCCGCCCTGGCCGACATGGTGCAGGAGAACATTCCGCAGGTCTTCGACGGCGTCGACGCCCCGCGCGCGGCCGCCCAGGGTTTCGAGATCAAGGACGTGCGTGCCGAGGGCGACCTGATGGTGGGCGAGACCGTCTACGACATGGGCGACCGCTCGATCGGGCTGCGCTCCATCTGGGAACTCCGCGACGGACGGTGGCTGGCCGCGAAACTCGAGAACTTTCCGACAGGAACGGACGCGAACGCATGACGACGACCGAACCATGGGGGCCCGCTCCCGACGGGCTCGACCGGCCCTACTGGGAAGGCCTCCTCGAAGGTGAGCTGCGGCTGCAGCGCTGCACCGGGTGCGGCACCTGGATCTGGGGCCCGCAGGCCATCTGCGGCACCTGCCACGGCTTCGACATCGGCTGGGAGACAGTGGAACCCGTCGGTACCGTCTACAGCTGGAATCGCAGCTGGTACCCCTACATGGACGAATACGCCGACAAGCTTCCCTACGTGACGGTGCTCGTCGAACTGCCCCACGCCGGCGGCCGCCGGGTACTGGGCATCCTCACCGACGACATCGACGCGAACCCCGAGATCGGCGACCGCGTCGTCGGGGTGTTCGAGCACACCGAGGGCGCGACCTGGCCGTTGCTGCGCTGGCGTCGCACCGGCACGACCGAAGAAGGAGAACAGCGATGAGCGCGGGCAACATGCGCGGGGCCGCTGCGGTCGTCGGCGTCGCCGAACAGCACTATCGCCGCGGCGAGGCACCGCACAGCGAGAAGCGGATGACCCTCGAGGTCATTCTCGAAGCGTGCGCCGACGCGGGCATCAACCCCCGCGAGATCGACGGCTTCGTCTCCTACGCGGGCGGTCCCAACGACGGCGCCATCATCGGCGGCGCGCTGCTGATCGACGAACTCCGCTGGTCGAACATGATGTGGGGCGGTGGCGGTGGCAGTGTCGCCGCCGCGATCACGAACGCCGCTGCCGCGATCGCCACCGGTCAGGCCGAGTGCGTCGTGGTGTACCGCGCCATGTCGCAGGAGGACACGGGCCGGCTCGGGTATGCGAAGTACCACTACGGAAGCCACTTCCTGGCCCACGGCATCGGCTCGCCCGCACAGATCTGCGCCATGCGCACCCAGCGGATGCTCGAGCACGGCGGCGTGCCGCGCAGCGCGATGCGCGCGCTGGTGCTCGCCGCGTACCAGCACGCGCAGAACAACCCGACCGCACAGGGTTACGGCCGGCCCCTCGACGAGGACACCTACGAGAAGTCCCGGTTGA
>NZ_JADZGH010000071.1:16662-43568 GCF_015865005.1 Rhodococcus sp. CX | reverse complement strand
CGCGCCAAGACGCTGCGCCCCGATCCTGCCTACCTGCTCGCCGGTGCGCAGGGGGCACCCGGCGGCTTCTCCGAGCTGATCGACAACGACCTGGGCGAGCAGTACATGTCCGCCGGATTCGGTCCCGCCAACAACGGAAAACCCGGTGTTGCACAACGACTCTGGGCCGGAGCCGGATTGGGTCCCGACGACGTCGACGTCGTGCAGGTGTACGAGAACTTCAGCGGCCCCGCAGTGGCGGCGCTGATCGATCACGGCCTGTGTCCCCCGGGGGAAGCGGCCGGCACGTTCATGACGGTCGAGAACCTCACCGCACCGGGCGGCAAACTCCCGATCAACACCAGTGGCGGCAACCTCGCCGACTCGTTCGTCAACGGCCTGAACCTCGCGGTCGAAGCGGTCCGCCAGATCCGCGGCACCTCGACCAATCCGGTGGCGAACGCGAAGACGTCGCTGTTCATCGGCGGCCCGATGGCGCCGCTCGTGAGCTCGGTGCTGTTCGGCCACGAAGACACGCTCTGACCGTCACCCCCGCGAAAGGCACGACATGAACGACCTGAACAGGAACGAACTGTTCATCGGCGGCCGGTGGGTCGCGCCGAAGTCCGGTGCCACCACCGACGTCATCGAGGCGGCCACCGAGAAGGTGCTCGGTACGTCGGCCCTGGCATCCGAGGCCGACATCGACGAGGCGGTCGCGTCCGCGCGCGCCGCGCTGACCGGCCCGTGGGCCGCGCTGACCAACGCCGAACGTGCCGACCTGCTCGACCGGTTCGCCGCAGCGCTGAAGGCCCGGGGCCGCGACACCGCCCGGCTGGTGACCCGCGAGAACGGCATGCCGATCGCACTGTCGAACGGAGTCAACGGCTTCGGCCCCGCGGCGATGTTCTCGTACTACGCCGGCCTGATCCGCGAGGCGGCCGACGAGGACGTGCGGCCGAGCGCATTCGGCGGCCGGACCGTCGTGCGCCGGGAACCCGTCGGTGTGGTCGCGGCGATCACGCCGTGGAACTACCCGCAGCCGCTGGCGGCGATGAAACTCGCCCCCGCTCTGGCGGCGGGATGCACGGTGGTCCTCAAGCCGGCACCCGAGACCGCACTCGACGCGTTCGCATTCGCCGACGCTGCGCTCGAGGCGGGCCTGCCCGCGGGCGTCGTCAACGTCGTCCCCGCAGATCGCGAGGCCAGCGCCTACCTGGTCGCACACCCGGGTGTCGACAAGGTCGCGTTCACCGGATCCACCACCGCGGGGCGCGCGATCGGCGAGGTCTGTGGTCGCCTGTTGCGCCCGGTCACCCTCGAACTGGGCGGCAAGTCCGCGGCGATCGTCACCGAGCGCGCCGACCTCGACGTGTTCGCGAAGAACCTGCTCGAGGTGTCGCTGGTGAACAACGGCCAGACCTGCCACGCGAGCACCCGGGTCCTCGCGCAGCGCTCGCGCTACGCCGAGGTGGTCGAGGCCGTAACCGAGACGGTGCGGGCGCTGACCGTCGGCGATCCGCTCGACAAGGCGACGAACATCGGGCCGCTGGTGTCGGCGGCGCAGCGTGAGCGCGTGCTCGGCTACATCGAGGCCGGCCGCGCCGACGGCTACCGCATCACCACCGGTGGCGGGCGCCCCGCGTCGCAGTCCGTGGGCTGGTTCGTCGAGCCGACCGTGTTCACCGATGTCGACAACTCCGCGCGCATCGCGCAGGAGGAGATCTTCGGCCCGGTCCTGACCATCACCCCGTACGGCGACGAGGACGAAGCGGTGTCGATCGCCAACGACTCGGAATACGGCCTCGGCGGCACGGTCTGGACCACCGACGAACAGCACGGCCTCGACCTGGCCGCACGCATCCACAGCGGCACCGTCGGAGTCAACTACTACGCCCTGGATCTCGCGGCGCCGTTCGGCGGCGTCAAGTCGTCGGGGCTGGGCCGCGAGCTCGGGCCCGAGGGACTGGCGCCGTACTTCAACGCGAAGTCGGTGTACTTCGGAACTCGCTGATGCGCGCGGGATCTCGCGGCAAGCACACACTTTGGAGCACATGATGGCACTTCCACTGCAGGGTGTCCGGGTACTGGAACTGACGGACGGATTCGGCGACGCCGCAGGCAGGTTTCTCGCGGACCTCGGGGCCGAGGTCGTCCGGGTCGAACTTCCCGGCGGATCGGCCGGGCGTTCGGCGCAGCCGGTCCGGAACGGAGTGAGTGTTCCGTTCGCGCTGCGCAACGCGAACAAGCTCGGTGTCGTCCTCGACCTCGACGACGAACAGGACCGGGAACGGCTGCGCGCACTGGCGCGGCGATCGGACATTCTCCTCGACTCGTTCGCGCCGGGCTTCCTCGCGGCGCGGGGCGTCGGCGCCGAGGATCTGTGCCGGATCAATCCCGCGCTCGTGGCCGTGTCGATCACCGGTTTCGGGCAGGACGGTCCGTACCGCGACTGGGCGGCGACCGAGCAGGTTCTCTACGCGCTCAGCGGCGTGCTGTCGCGGTCCGGTGAACCGGGGGAGGAGCCGCTGCTGCCACCCAACGGCCTGATCGACGAGTCGGTGGCCGTGCACACGGCGTGGTCGGCTCTGCTCGCCTACTTCGACCGCCTGCACACCGGACGGGGACAGACCGTCGACGTCTCGGCGTTCGAGGTCGTCACGCACGGCTTCGATCCCGGCTTCGGTGTGCAGGGGTCCGCTGCCGCCGGCCGCTCCGAGGACTTCCCGCGGGGCCGGCCCGACGCCGCCAACTTCTATCCGGTCTACCGGTGTGGCGACGGTCAGGTGCGCATCTGCCTGCTCGCCAAGCGTCAGTGGCGGGCGATGTTCGAATGGCTCGGTGAGCCCGAGGAATTCGCGGACCCGAAGTACGACACGATCCCCGCCCGGTTCGCCGCGTCCGATCGTCTCAACCCGCTCATCGAGCAGTTGTTCAGCACTTACACCCGTGACGAACTCGTCGCCGAAGGCGCTGTCCGCGGTATCCCGATCGGTGGGCTCAACACCGTCGCCGAGGTACTGACGACCGAGCACTTCGACGCGTCCGGCACCTTCGTCGACACCGAGATCGCGCCCGGCCTGACCGCACGGGTTCCGTCCGGCTACGCGAAGATCAACGGTGACCGGGCCGGGATCCGCACTCGCGCACCGGAACCCGGTGAACACAACGAACAGGTCTTCGGGGCGGCCGCCGACGATGCGCGTGACCCGATCCCCGCGCCGCGCCGCGAACCGGGCACACGCCCGTTCGAGGGCCTGCGGGTTCTCGACATGGGTGTCGTCGTGTTCGGCGCGGAACTCGGGCGTCAATTCGCGGACAACGGCGCCGATGTCATCAAGATCGAGAACTCGAACTTCCCGGACGGCCTGCGCCAGTCCAAGCGCGGCGCCGCTCTGGCCGCGTCCGTGGCGTGGGGCCACCGCAACCGGCGCAGCCTCGGGCTGAACCTGCGCAGCCCCGAAGGCATCCGCATCTTCAAGAAGCTCGCCGCCGAGGCGGACCTCGTGCTCGCCAACTTCAAGCCCGGCACCCTCGCCGCGATGGGCCTGTCGTACGACGAGCTCGCCGCGATCAACCCGCGCATCATCGTCTCCGAGAGCAGCGCCTTCGGCAGCGTCGGACCGTGGAACAAGCGCCTCGGGTACGGGCCGCTGGTGCGGGCGGCCTGCGGTGTCTCGGCGCTCTGGCGGTACTCGGACACCTCCGACGGGCTGTGCGACGGCTCCACCGTCTACCCCGATCACATCGCCGGGCAGGTCGCCGCGACCACGATCCTCGCCGCGCTGATCAACCGGCTTCGTACCGGGCGCGGCGCCGCAATCGAGGTCGCCCAGGCCGATGTCGCGATCGTGCAGTTGGCCAATCAGCTCGTCGCGGAGTACCTCGAGCCGGGATCTATTCACGCACCGGGCAATTCGGATCCGTACTCGGCGCCGTCCGGGGTGTACTCGTGCGCGGGTGACGACGAGTGGTGTGCCGTCACCGTCCGCGGTGACGAGGACTGGGTCCGGCTGTGCGAGGTCCTCGGACGGTCCGAGCTGGCCGACGACCCGCGTTTCGCGACCGCCGACCGCAGGATCGAGAACCGTGCCGAGGTCGACGAGGTTCTCGCGCAGTGGATGGCGCTGCGCATGCCGACCGAGGCGATGGAGGCGTTGCAGGCAGTCGGCATCCCCGCTGGGCGATGGTCCGGTTGCCGGAGTTGCTGACGAATCCGCAGCTCGTCGCCCGCGGTGCGTACACCGAACTCACCCACGAGTTGTTGCCGGCGTCGCTGCCGACGGCGAAGCAGGTGGCGCACTTCTCGGCGTTGCCGGCCTGGCCGCTGCGGCAGGCGCCGGCGCCCGGACAGCAGACGCGGGAGATCTGCGAGACCGTGCTCGGCCTGAGCGCGCCCGAGATCGACGCGCTCGTGCGTGACGGGGTGCTGCAGCCCCCCGCCGACGATCCGGCGCTGTCGCCGGTTCCCTCCACAGTGTGACGCAAGCCCGAAGGTCCCCGGAGTTTTCCTCCGGGGACCTTCGTCGTTGCGGACCCGTCGGCGGCCCGGCGGATCTCAGCGCGTCGACGGCGTGAACGTGATCGGAAGCTTCGCGCAGCCCCGGACCTGTGACGAATGGAAGACGGCGGGATCACCCGGGACGAGGGCGTAGTCGGGAATCCTCGAGTGGATCTCTTCGAGGGCCAGCGTCAGCTCGAGCCGCGCGAGGTGGGAGCCGAGGCAGCGATGAGGACCGGCACCGAATCCGATGTGACGATTGGGATGTCTCTCGATGCGAAGCTCGTCCGGGCTGTCGAACTCGTCGTCGTCACGATTGGCGGCGGTCATCACCACCAGTAGTTGATCGCCGGCCTTGACGGAGACACCGCCGATCCGAACGTCGCGGGTTGCGCGCCGGCCAGCGCTCGTCGCGGTCTCGATGCGCAGAATCTCCTCCACCGCCGACGGGATCAGCGTCGGGTCGTCGACGATCGCCTCGCGCTGCTCGGGATTGCGCGACAGGTGGATCAGTCCCCACGCGAGAGCGCCTTGGACGGTATGCAGCCCCGCGACCAGAAGCAGGAAGAACATTCGGCACAGCTCCTCGTCGGAGAGTGGCCGGGGTGTGCCTTGGATGTCGAGAGGGGTGTTGATGATCTGCGCCGTGAGGGTTTCGGAACGGTTTTCGCCGGATCGGACCTGCGCAACGACCCGCCCGAAGTACTCGTAGATTTCGGCGGCGGCCTTCGCGCGGGCCGCGGCGGATTCCTCTTCGGTCGCACCGGGGATGCCTTGCAGCGTGATGTCCGTCCACTCCGTGAACTGCGGTGCGTCGCCCAATGGCCACCCCATGAGAGCAAGGAAGATTCGAGTCGGCAATTCGTGTGCGAACTCAGCGATGAACTCGCATTCGCCCTTGTGCGCGAACCGGTCGATCAGCTCGCTGATGATTCTTCGGATCTCGGGTTCGAGCGCCTTCATACGTTTGGGGCTGAACAGTGGCTGCAAGGCCTGCCGGTAGTAGCTGTGTTCGGGCGGGTCGAGTTCGAGCGGTAGGAATTTGCCCTGTGCGGCATTGAGTAGATTGTTCGGGAAGCTCGAGAACGTCTCTGCATCCTGGAGGACCTGGAGGGCTTCCTTGTACCGCGTGACGACCCAGTGCCCGCCGTGGTGCGGGGAGTAGAGGATCGCACCCTGCCTGCGTAATGCGGCGACGCGTTCCTGAAAGACGTCGGTAGGCACGGCCAGGGACGGATCGTAGACATCGAAGTCGGTGATCAGGTGAGCGGGAATATCGGTCTGTGTCGTGATCATCGGTGATCCTTCGCGAGGGGAGTGGTCCGGGAGATCGCCTCGGTGAGGTGGCTTCCGGGGAGTCGGCCGAGGGCGCGCGGTGACAAGCGCGGGAGCTGCCATGAGAGGGGAATTGCCTTGGGAAGAAAGGCGATTCCCCTGGGAAGAAAGTAGATCAGCGATTTCCCGCTGGTCAACAGTGTAGATGTCTCGGGTCCGCGATTTCCTGGATTCTGCCGAACCGCTCGCTCCGCTTGACCGATTAACCGATAGCATTTAGATTGAGTGATGTGATCTGAAGCACTCCGATGTGTGCGGGTCGCGTAGCGCACGAGATGTGCGGTGGTGCTTCTTGTGTGTTCGACCGGGTTGAAACCCGTTGTAGGACAGTTCATGTGCCCGCGTTGGCGGCACGGATCCGATATCGACCCGAGTTCCCTTCGGCGCAGCTGCTTTTCGAGAATCTGCGCCGCTACAGAGTTGTCTCCCGGAGGTCGGAGATGAGTTTTCGACGTGTGATCGCAATGGAGCGGAACGGTGCGGCGGTGCTCGTGGCCGACGAGAAGATCGACAGGATCCACGCCGCCGGCATCGACCCGATCTGGCGCACCGAAGGCATTCCCGAGGTTCCTGATCCCGGTGCGATACCGGACACCGTCGGGTTTCCGGATCCCGGTGGAGTGTGGGTGATCGGCTGGGTCCTCGAACCCGGGCGCATCGGCGACAACGACAACGGAATCGTCGTCATGGACGATGACGCACCGGGTTTTCACCGCACCGATTCCGTTGACGTCCATGTGCTTCTGGAAGGTTCGCTCGTCCTCGAGCTCGACGACGGGGTGGAGGTCGAATTGAATGCCGGCGACACGGTGGTCGTCAACGGCAACAAACATCGATGGCACAACCGCGGTGAACGGACGGCCCGGGCCATCGTCACCATCTGCGGCGCATCACGCAACTATCGACAGGAGACCTGACATGAATTCGACAACTGCGAAGCCTGCGCCACTGAAGTGTGGAGTGTTTCTTCCGCCGTATCACAACCCTCGGCGTAACCCTACGATGGCGATCGAACAGGACCTCTGCCACGTCGAGGAGCTTGATCGACTCGGATACGACCAAGTGTGGTTCGGGGAGCATCACAGCGGCGGATACGAGGTCGGGCCGTCCCCGGAACTGATGATCGCGGCGGCCGCGCAGCGAACGTCGCGCATCGAGCTGTGCAGCGGCGTCATCTCCCTTCCCTACCACCATCCGCTGATGGTTGCCGATCGAATCACCTTTTTGGACCACATGACTCGTGGCCGAATCCGCATCGGGGTCGGGCCCGGCGCGCTGGTGGCGGACTCGCAGATGATGGGTATGGACTACAACCTCCTGCGGCCGCGGATGGAAGAAGCCCTCGACGCCATCCTCGAACTGCTCACCACGCCCGGTCCGATCGACAGGAAGACGGAATGGTTCTCGCTCGAGGATGCCCGGGTCCAGCTGGGCCCCTACTCGTATCCCGGCGTCCCGATCACCGTCGCAGCGGCGATGTCGCCGTCGGGCCCGAAGCTCGCCGGAAAGTACGGGCTCGGTCTGCTGTCCATCGGTGGAACCGGTGCGAAATCGGTCGAATTGCTCGCGCAGACTTGGGATATCACCACCCGTGAGGCGAACGAGCACGGGCAGACGGTGAATCGGAAGGATTGGGCGGTCGTCGGCAACATCCATATCGCCGATACCTTCGAACAGGCAGTAGAGGACACCCGATACGGGTTGCGCGACTTCATGGACTACCGCCACGTCGTCACCCCGATGAAGATGATCGAACCCGGCGAGGAGGTCGCACACGAGGAACTCGTCCGGCGCGTCAACGAGTCAGGCTACGGCTGCATCGGCGACGCGAACGACGCCATCGCCTACATCCGCAAGATCATCGACCGCACAGGTGGTTTCGGCACCTTCCTTGCGACGGCGCACGATTGGGCGGAAACCGAGGCGACCTCGCGCATGTACCGCATCCTCATGCGAGATGTCATGCCGCACTTCAGGGGAACGTGCGAGCCGCTCCTGAACTCGTACCACTGGACGCAGGCGCGCAAAGATGGCTTCAGCGAGCGTTTCGCGACCGGCATCAGCCAGGCGACGCAGGACTACGAGCGCGCGAAGAGCACCCGCTAGCCGGTCCGGAAGTTCCCACACCGAACCCATGTTTCGACACCAGGAGAATCGATGACGTCACTCGACGGAAAAGTAGCTGTGATCACCGGTGGGGCACGAGGCCAGGGACGTTCCCACGCGCTCACCCTTGCAGCCGCGGGCGCGAAGATCGTCGTGTGCGACGTCGCCGCACCGATCGAGGAGGTGCAGTACGCACTCGCGACCCCGGAGGATCTCGAGGAGACGATCCGGTTGGTCAAGGAAGCCGGGGGCGAGATCGCCGGCATGCAGGCCGATGTCCGGAGCAGTGCGGATATGAAGGCGGTTGCGGAGTTGGCCGTGTCGCAGTTCGGCCGGATCGACATTCTGCTGGCCAACGCGGGTATTCACGATCATGCCGAGTCGACGATCGAGATCGACGACGACGCGTGGCAGACGATGCTCGACGTCAACCTCACCGGCGCGTGGAAGGCCTGCAAGGCCGTCGTGCCCGTGATGATCGAGGGTGGTCGGGGTGGATCGATCGTGATCACCTCGTCGGTGGACGGATTGGGTGCTTCACCGTCGTGGGGTCACTACGGTGCCGCGAAGCACGGTCTTCAGGGCCTGAAGGACACCCTCGCGTTCGAGCTCGCCGACCACAACATCCGGGTCAACACGGTCAACCCGACCGGAGTCAACTCGCCCATGGCGACCGGCCTGTCGAAGGTGCTGCCGCACGTGGTGCGTAAGTGGAAGCACAACGACCGAACGAACCTGCTCGACGTCATGATGCTCGAACCCCAGGACATCTCGGATGCGGTGCTGTGGCTCGTGTCCGATGCCGCGAAGTATGTCACCGGGATCGACCTGCCGATCGATGCGGGATACCTGACCAAGCACTGACCGGACGTGACCTGCCCCAGCGGCAGAAGCAGACGTGCCATTTCACGAGAGCGGAGCGATTTCGATGACCCCGAGTGGCAGCGTGACCCGCGAGTTCCCGGCCACGGAGCTGGTCGGTCCGTACGCGGACGGCCTCGACCTGCCCTACTGGGAGGGGCTGCGGGCAGGGGAGCTGCGATTGCAGCGATGCGCCGCGTGTGACCTCTGGATCTGGGGCCCGCGCTGGATGTGCGGGCGGTGCAGTACGTTCGACCCGGACTGGGTCGCGGTGGAACCGCATGGACGGGTCTTCTCGTGGTCGCGGACCTGGCATCCGTTCGTCCCCGAACTGGCCGGCGACCTGCCGTACATCACCGTCCTCGTCGAACTGCCCCATGCCGGAGGGCGACGCGTTCTCGGTCTGCTGGCGGAGAGCGGCGACACCGGAATCGCCATCGGCGACCACGTCACGGGCGTCATCGCGCAGCCATCCGACGCGCCCTGGCCGCTGCTCCGCTGGCGCCGCGTGAGCGCATCGTCCGAGCCGGGGAAGGAAGCACAGCGATGACCGATACATTTCTCCGTGGTGCGGCGGCAGTAGTGGGCGTCAGCGAATTCCACTACAAGCGAGGGGAATCGCCCGACGGTGAGCTTCGGATGACACTGCGGGCCATCGTCGAAGCAGCTGCCGATGCCGGTGTTTCCCCACGCGATATCGACGGATTCGTCTCGTACGGCGGCGGCGAGAACGACGGGACCGTCGTGGGTGCCTCGCTGATGTCCCATCGGATCCGATGGTCCAACATGATCTGGGGTGGTGGCGGCGGTGGCGCCGCCGCGGCGATCACCAACGCGGCGGTCGCCATCGCAGCGGGTCAGGCACAGTGTGTTGTCGTTTATCGTGCTATGGCACAACATGATTCCGGAAGGCTCGGATACGCAAGGCATCATTTCGACGGTCACATGCTCCCGCACGGGGTGGGATCACCGGCCCAGGCCTGTGCGCTGCGAACTCGGCGGATGCTCGACCACGACGGTGTTCCCGAATCTGCTGTGAGGGCGTTGGTTCTCGCCGACTACTTCCACGCGCAGCAGAATCCGGATGCCGCGGCGTTCGGCCGCCCGCTCGACGAGCCGGCCTATGAAGCGTCCCGGATGATCGTCGAGCCGTACCGTCTCTACGACTGCTCGCGTGAGAACGACGGAGCCGTAGCGTTGATTCTGGTCGCCGCAGACCGCGCCGAGAAGCTTCATCCGAACCCCGCCTACGTACTGGCCGGGGCTCAGGGTGCGATGGGTGGGTACGCCACCGACACGGAGAACGATCCCGACTACAGCTCGGCCGGCTTCTCCGGATCCTCCGGCGTCGCCGAAACCCTCTGGAAAAATGCTGGACTCGGCCCCGACCAGGTCGACGTGGCCCAGGTCTACGAGAACTTCAGCGGTTCCGGAGTGGCCGCACTGATCGATCACTCGCTGTGCCCGCCCGGAGCCGAGGCAGGCAAGGTGATGACCGTCGAGAACCTGACGGCCCCGCACGGGCTTCTCCCGGTGAACACCAGCGGCGGCAACCTCGCGGATTCGTTCGTGAACGGAATGGGGCTGGCTGTGGAGGCCGTCCGCCAGGTGCGTGGCACCTCCACCAACCAGGTGCCCGACGCGAAGGTCTCCCTGTTCATCGGCGGGCCGATGGCCGCACTCTCGAGTTCGATCCTTCTCTGCACGCGTGACGTGCTGTGAGTGGAGAGGAAGCAGAATGAGTATCGACGCCGGTATCGGTGGTCTGTCGATCGCCGAGCGCATCGTCGGGGCCTGGGAACTCGTCGAGTACTCGACGACCTCCGACGGCGGGAAGGTCGACCACCCGCTGGGAGCCGACGCTCGCGGTCTGATCGTCTACTCGGCGGACGGATTCATGTCGGCACAGATCATGCGTCCCGGCCGCACCCCGTACCGGTCGCGCAACGTACACAGCGGTGAGACGAGCGAGCGAGGTGAGGCTGCCGGCGGGTATCTGGCGTACTCGGGCCCCTATCACGTCGACGAGGACAACGCCGCGGTCTGGCACGAGATGACGGTATCGCTGTACCCGAACTGGATCGGCGACAACCAGAAGCGAGATGTGCGCTTCGACGGCGATCTGATGACGCTGTCCTCGGATCCGCTCGTGTTCCGCACCGTCACGTTGTTTCCGGCGTTGGTCTGGCGCCGCGTAGCGCCTCGGATGGGACGGGCGGAGTCGTTGCTGCGGGCTGGTCGTCACGAGTCCGGCGCCAAGATGCAGACGACCCCGACGCAACGGCGCCGGACGGATGCTTCCGATTCGTTGTTCGATCGAAGGTGGGAACAGTGGGACGACCGACAAAACCCCTGATCAGTCGGAGTTCGGCGGTCGCAGCCAGTATCGAGATCATCGACACCGAAGGAATGGACGCGTTCAGTCTGCCCCGCGTCGCCAAGCAGCTGAATGTGAGGACCTCGTCGCTGTACCACCACTTCGCCGATCGTCGTGAACTCATGACGGAGGTGGCGAAGAAGCTGATGACGGAAGCGGTTCTCCCCGAACGTCCGCCGGGCACCCACTGGGTGGAGTGGTTCGTCGATCTCAGTCTCAACTACCGCGACGCGATCCTCCGGCGTCCCAATGCGGCACTGGTCCTGGTGCAGTTTCTTCCGCGGGACATCCTCACCGGCACCTACGAGAAGTGTGCCCGGATCCTCGAGGAAGGGGGCGTCCCTGCGTCCCTGCATGTGGTGATCCTGGACGGGCTGGAGAAGATCTCTCTCGCAACCACGCTCGGCGACCTCATGCGCGACCCGGTCGGCAGCAGGGAGGTATTCCCGAACGTCGACGAGCGCAGGCACCCCACGCTCACCCGTGCGCTGGACGCCAACGGCTGGTCGTCACGAGAGCTCTTCGTCGTGACGATCCGTGGGTTTCTCGCCGGCGTCACGAACGGAGCCGACCCCTACCCGGGAACCCGAATCGAACTACCCGGCCAAATTCGAACTACCGACGGAGCGGAGTAGACCGTTATGACACTCGACCTGTATGTGGACGGCGCATGGATCGCGTCGGCGAACGACGAACGTATCGACGTGGTGAATCCGACCACGGAAGCGCGGATCGGGAGCGTTCCCGCGGGATCCGCGCAGGACGTCGATCGTGCGGTGGCGGCGGCGCGGCGAGCCTTGGTGCAGTGGTCGCAGACGGCCCCGAGCGACCGGGCGGAGCTCGTCTCGCGTCTGGCCGACGAACTCGAGCGGCGGCAGGACGAGATCACGGACATCGTCGTGGCAGAGGTCGGCACCCCGCGCCGGGTCGCTCGGTGGGCTCAGGTCGGACTGGGCATCATCGACCTGCGCGAGGCGGTGTCCGCCGCCGCCGACTTCCCGTGGGAAGCGCCGCTGCGCAACTCGTTGATCGTGCGGGAGCCGGTCGGCGTGATCGGGTGCATCACCCCCTGGAACTACCCGCTGCACCAGATCACCGCCAAGATCGGCGCCGCGCTGGTGACCGGGTGCACGGTGGTCGTCAAGGCCAGTGAGGTGGCCCCGTTCACCGCTTGTGCTCTTGCGGAAGCGGTCGCCGCAGTCGGAATCCCGCCCGGGGTGTTCAATCTCGTGCACGGGTACGGACCCATCGTCGGCGAAGCCATCGCCGTTCACCCGGACATCGACATGGTCAGCTTCACCGGATCCAACGAGGTGGGCAAGCGAGTCCTCGAACGGGCCGCCGGAACCGTGAAGCGAGTATCGGTCGAACTGGGCGGAAAGAGCGCGGCCGTGCTGCTCGACGACCTGAACGACGAGGAGTTCGCGCGGGCGGTCTCCCACACGGTGCGCGCCTGCTTCATGAACGGCGGACAGTCCTGCAACGCGCAGACCCGGATGGTCGTCCCGCGCTCTCGCCTGGCAGCGGCCGAGAAACTCGCGGCGCAGGCGGTTGCCTCGTACCTGCCCGGCGACCCGACCGACGGCGACACCAAGCTCGGACCGATGGTCACCGCAGCCCAGCGTGAGCGGGTCCTCGGCTACATCCGATCCGGCATCAAGGAAGGCGCGAGACTGGTCGTCGGGTCGGTCGATGCGCCCGTCGGCACCGGATTCTTCGTGGAACCGACCGTGTTCTCCGACGTGGACCCGGAATCCACGATCGCACAGGAGGAGATCTTCGGACCGGTGCTGTCGATCATCGCCTGCGACACGATCGAGCAGGCCGTCGAGATTGCGAACGGCACGATCTACGGGATCGCCGGTGCCGTGTGGTCCGGCGACCTCGAGCGTGGGAAGTCGGTGGCCCGCAGGTTGCGTGCGACCCAGATCGAGGTCAACGGCGGAAAGTTCAACGGCGCAGCGCCGTTCGGTGGTTTCAAGCAATCCGGACACGGGCGTGAGGGCGGGGTGTTCGGCCTCGAGGAATTCACCGAGATCAAGAGCCTGCAGCTTCCGTGACGGTCGTACGGCACCCCGCAGAGGCCCCGCGAAGGAGTGAGCACCATGGTCTACACCGACCTGTCCTACGACGAGACGACGAAAGCGGGCTTCGCCCGCGCGATGTTCGACCACCTCGACAACGGCACCACCGACATGGCGCCGGGGATCCTCGAGATCGATCCCCGCATCTACACCGATCCGGAACTCGCGGCCCGGGAACGCAGTGAACTGTTCGGGCACATTCCGATCATCGCGGCGCACAGCACCGAACTGCCCGGCAGGAACGACTTCGTGACCGTCCAGCTGCCGAACAACGAGGTCGTTCTCGTCCGCCAGGCAGACGGAAGCGTGCGCGGATTCGTGAACACCTGCCGGCATCGAGGAGCCAGGCTGGTTCCGGACGAAAAGGGTTCGAAGCGAACGTTTTCCTGTCGGTACCACGGTTGGGCATACGGGGCCGACGGCGGTCTGCGATCGATCGCGGACGAGTCGACGTTCGGGATGGTGGACCGCAGCTGCATGGGCCTGCTGGAGGTCCCGGTCGAGGAGCGGCACGGGTTCGTCTGGGTCGTCGACTCGGCAGCGGACGGCCGCAAGATCGATATCGAAGCGTGGCTCGGGCAGGAGTTCGACGACTCGCTCGCCGCCATGGAAATGGACGAGTACACCTGCTACACCGTCGGGAACTTCGACGTGGACATCAATTGGAAGGTCCTGATGGACGCCTTCCTCGACGGCTACCACATCACCTCGACGCACGCCGGAACGGTCGCCCCGTACTTCTACAACAACGCCCAGTCATGGCAGCCGATGGGCAGGCACGGGCGAATGGTGACTGCACGCAAGAGCATCGACTCGGTTCGCGGCGGGGCACCCGCAGAGGTGCCGATCGATCGGCACATCACCGTGGCGCACTTCCTGATGCCGAACATGTCGGTACTGCGTCAGCCCGACCATCTGGAAGTGCTGAACTTCGTCCCGGCTCCGGGCACCGCTGTCGGGACACGGATGCAGATCCGTCTCCTGACTCGGGAACCGGCCGTGACGGACGAGCAGAAGGCGCGGTGGGACAAGAACTGGAACATCCTCATGGCGGTGCTTCGTGACGAGGACCTCGTCGTCAACGAAGGACTCCAGAGGGCCGTGTCGAACACGGATCTGGGACCACTGCTCTTCGGGCGCAACGAGATTGCAAACCAGCATTTCCATCGGTGGATGGCACGTGCATTCGCGGATCCACAGAAGTGGGGATGAGAGTCGGGTTTCCGGCAGGCCGGCTCCGTCGGTGCCGTCCTGCCGGTCGACAAACGTTCCCGCCGTCACTCGTACAGCACCGATTCCGAATCTCGGATACTCACCCCTGAAGGAACCAACATGTCGCAAATCATCGGATCGGGGGAGGGGCGGGCCGTATCGGGTGCCCGCTCCGTGGTCCTCACCTGCCTGGCCATCACCATCCTCGACGGTGTCGACCTCATCATGTTCGGCGCAGTGCTGCCGACGCTGCTGGAGACCGAACAGTGGGGGATCACCACAGCAACAGCAGGACTGATCGGAAGTCTGTCCCTGTTCGGGATGATGGCCGGCGCCATGCTGGCCGGTTACCTCACCGATCGGATCGGTCGGCGGCCCGTTGTGCTCGCCTGCATCGTGAGCTTCAGCCTGTTCACCGGATTGTGCGCCATCGCTCCGAACCTGGAGGCGTTCGGTCTCTTCCGGTTGCTGGCGGGGCTCGGTTTCGGTGGAGCGCTCCCCACTCTCATCGCTCTCACACAGGAATACGTCAAGGTCGACCGACGGCAGTTCTACAACGGTGTCATCCAGACCGGCTTCCCCATCGGGGGTGTTCTGGTATCCGTTGCCGCCATCTTCATGATCCCGGCGTTCGGTTGGAAGGCGATGTTCGCAGCGGGTGGTCTTCTCGGCATCGTGTTGTTGGTGGTTGCATTCCGGTACCTGCCCGAGTCCATCGCCTTCCTCACCGGTAAGGGCCGCCACGAAGAGGCGCGCGCACTGGCGCAGCGGTACGCGATCGATGCGGGTGCCGAATCGGGCATGGCACTCGATCGGTCGCACAGCACGGGTGCAGCGCCGAAGTCCGGCCTGAAACTGCTGCTCGCCCCGGGCTTCCGGATCGCGACGATCATGTTCCCGCTCATCACCTTCTTCGGCCTGCTCGTCTCGTACGGCATGAACACCTGGATCCCTCAGATGCTGCGGGCTTCCGGCTACGATCTCGGATCGGCACTGACGTTCCTGCTCGCCTTCAACCTCGGCAGCGGGATCGGCATGGTCGTCATCACGGGTCTCGCCGACCGGCTGGGCTCCCGCCCGGTGATTTCGGTGAGCTTCATCGGTGGTGCGCTGGCGGTCTCGGCGCTGACGCTCCAGCCGGCGCAGGCGATCGTGTTCGGATTGGTTCTGCTGATCGGCTTCTGCGCCTCGTCCACGACGGGTGTCTACGGCTTCGTCGGGGTCTACTATCCGGCGGCGGCTCGTGGCACGGCGCTCGGGCTGGCGGTGGGTCTCGGGCGGTTGGGTGGCGTCTGTGGCCCCATCCTCACCGGCCTGATCATGAGTTCCGCCCTCGGAGCGGACTGGGCCTTCTACGCATTCGCGTTCGCCGGAGTTGCCGCAGCGGTACTGGTGGCACTTGTTCCCCGGAGGAATCGGGCCGATCGCGAGACACCCACGGTCGTCGACAGGGCCACCGAGCCGGCTTGAGCGCGACCCGTTCCGACAACCCAGGAGGGTGTTGTGTTCGATCTCTTGATCAAGAACGGCACGATCGCCGACGGTAGTGGCGAACCTGCCGTGGTGCGTGATGTGGCGATCGCCGACGGCAGGATCGTCGCAGTCGAGCCGAAGATCGCTGGGGATGCCCGTGAAGTGATCGACGCGACCGGCAAGCTGGTCACTCCCGGGTTCATCGATGTGCACACTCACTACGACGGTCAGCTCACGTGGGACTCCGAGCTGCTTCCGTCGTCGGGGCACGGCGTGACAACTGTTGTCACCGGCAACTGCGGAATCGGATTTGCCCCTGTTCGCAAGGGATCCGAGGATTGGCTGGTTGCCCTGACCGAGGGCGTGGAGGACATTCCCGGCTCAGCTCTCCACGACGGCATCACATGGGGCTGGGAGACCTTTCCGCAGTACCTGGACGTCCTCGCCGACCGTGAGTTCGCGGTGGATGTGGCCACCCAGGTTCCCCACAGTGCAGTCCGTGCATATGTGCTGGGAAGCCGCGCGGAAACGGACGAATCGGCTACCGACGAGGAGATCGCCGAGATCGCTCGCATCGTCGGCGAGGGTATCGGTGCAGGTGCGGTGGGCGTCGGTACTTCCCGGGTGGCGGCACACCGCGGGTCGGGTGGTGAGATCCTCCCGGGTACCAGGGCTGCGGAGGAGGAGTTGCTCGCCATGGCCTGCGCGATGCGCGATGCGGGTGGTGGTGTGTTCCAGTTGGTGCCCTCCGGGGTCGCCGGGGGTGTAGAGGGGCAGCCCGGCGAACAGTATCGGGCCGGGCTGGGTCGGCGTGATGCCAACACGCTCTCGTCGGAGATCGAGATGATGCGACGACTGCACCGGGCAACCGGGCAATCCATCACCTTCACCTTCGCCGAAAACCTCACGCTCGGCGCAGAGGAGTTCGCGAAGGCTCGTGCTCTTGTTGCGGAAGCGGGCAGATCCGGCGAACGCATCTACCCTCAGGTGGCGCCCAGGGCGATCGGCGGTCTGATCTCACTGGCGACCTACCACCCGTTTATGGGGCGTCCCGGGTATGTCGAGATCGCGGATCTTCCGTTGCCCGAGCGGGCACGCCGGATGTCGGAGCCGTCGGTGAAGGCACGGATCCTGGCGGAAGAGGACCTGCCCGTCGACTCCGGTGACCCGCGCAAACACACTCACCTGACGCTGCAGCGCAACCTCGCGAACATTTACAGCCTCCAGGATCTCGACTACGAACCGGACCCGAGCACGTCGATGGCGGAACGCGGGCGGCTCGAAGGGCGGGACCCGCTCGAGGTTCTCTACGACCAGCTGATCGCCGACGAGGGGCGTGCAATCCTCATCTGGTTCGCGACCGGCTTCCTTCACGGAAATCTGAACCGGATCGGTGAGTTTCTCGCCGATCCCCAGTACGTGATGGGTCTCGGAGACGGGGGAGCGCACGTTGCCTTCATCTGTGATGCAAGCTTCCCGACATTCCTGTTGTCGCACTGGGGGTTGCGTCGTCGGGGGCCACGGTTTGCGATCGAGGGTCTGGTCCGCAAGCTCACGAAAGATCTGGCCGACCTGTACGGGTTCGACGACCGTGGCACGTTGGCCGTCGGTAAGCGCGCCGATCTGAATGTCATCGACCTCGCGAGGTTGTCGTTGACGGCACCGCGGCTCGTCGCAGATCTGCCGTCGGGCGCCGAGCGGTTCATTCAGGAGGCGCGCGGCTACGTGGCCACGGTGGTCGCGGGCGTTGTGACGAGACGGGACGACCGGGACACGGGGGCGCGGCCGGGCCGGCTCTATCGAAGGAGGTCGGCGACCGTCCCCGATTCGGTGGTTGTGCAATCTACTCCCGTTAGATAACTTGGTGTGACGCCGCTCACGGACGTCGGTGCTTCCGGGCTTCTCGGTCGCGGACGTGCGGAGGGCGTCGCGATTGCACTGAAGGCGTGGAAAGGCTGTCCGGGATGAGAATGAAGACGAGATTGAGTTGTCCGTGCGGCGTAGCGATCACCGGCGTCGACGAAGACGATCTGGTGACGAAAACCCAGGCGCACCTGAGTGAGTCGCATCCGGGGATGGAGTACTCGCGCGACGAGATTCTGTTCATCGCGTACTGAAGACCTCGCGTACCGAACACCGTGGTCGGTTCGCCGACGGTCCGGCCGTCGGCGACCACCGTGTCTTCGCGGGTTGGTCCTGCTCGGGTGGCGGTCACGGCGCCGAGCCGTAGCGATTGACCGGAGAGGCCCGGAGAGGCACTGTCGTCCAACAACTTCCATTCATCTGTCACAGGTTCGAACAGAGGAGAGTCGATGAAACTCGAAGGCAAGGTCGCGCTGATCACCGGTGCAGGATCCGGGTTGGGGCGTGAGGCGTCGCAGCTGTTCGCGGCGGAAGGCGCGAAGATCGCGGTCGTCGACATCGATCCGGAGCGTGCCAAGGGCACGGTCGAGTTGGTCGAGAAGCAGGGTGGCACGGCCATCGCGGTCACCGCGGACGTGCGGGTGGAGCAGCAGGTGATCGACTCCGTGGCCGCGACGGTTGCGGCATTCGGCAAGCTCGACATCGCGTGGGCCAACGCGGGCATCGTGTCGCGTGGCGGTGTGCCGTCGGTCGCCGGTGGTGAGCAGGTCGAGTTCCAGGATCTGACGGATGCGGACTGGCAGGACGTCATCGGCGTCAACCTGTCGGGTGTGTTCTACACCGCGAAGGCCGCCGTGCCGGCACTGCGGGCCAACGGTGGTGGCGTCATTCTGGCGACCTCGTCGGCCGCGTCGTTCGTCGCATACCACAGCATCGCGGCATACTCCGCGACGAAAGCCGGTGTGAACGGGATGGTTCGGGGTCTGAGTCTGGATCTGGGCAAGTACGGGATCCGAGTCAACGCGATCGCCCCGACGCACGGAATGTCGCCGAACTTCCTGGCCCCGGCGGGTACGCCGGTGGTGGGGCAGTCGTACGAAGAGGTGGCAGGCCCGTGGGATCCGACCGTGTCGCCGATTCCGCTCAAGCTCAATCGTCCGCCGTCGCTGAAAGACAATGCGCGCGCAGCGCTCTTCCTGGTGTCGGACGAGTCGGCGTACATCTCGGGTGTCACGCTGCCGACGACCGATGGCGGCACGCTCTCCCGCGTGGCGATGATGTTCCCGGAGGACGGGAACAATCCTCCGCCGATGGTCACCGGCGAAGAGTAACGATCATGACTGCCCACGACACGGAAACGAAGCGCGGTACGCGCCGCCTCGTCGTGGATCGGTCGGTGTGCGCGGGCCACGGCCTGTGCTACAGCCGTTCCCCCGAGGTTGTCGACTGTGACGACTCCGGCTATCCGGTGATCCTCCAGGACATACTCGAGCTCGAGGAGCACATCGCGGCTGCCGAGGAGGCCGTCGCGGTGTGCCCCGAGCGAGCGTTGACGCTCGAATCCTCCTGAATTGCTCCGAAATACATCTGCTACCAAGGCGGACAGCATGACCGTGACAGACGACCGGTCGACACCCGTGGTCGACTTCGACATCTACGATCCGACACTCGCATACCCGGTGGACACCGTGCAGGAGAAGGTCGCCGAACTGGCGGCCAAGGGGCCTGTGGTCTACTCGACCGCGCACGGCGGCCACTGGATCGTCACCCGCTACAAGGAAGCCCACGAGGTGCTCCGCAACCCGGAGACCTTCTCGAGCTATCCGAACAACCTCGTCAACGCGGGCGACGGCAAATTCCTCCCGCTCGAACTGGATCCGCCGGAGCACACCGCCTACCGGGTGGCGCTGCAACCACTCTTCTCGCCCAATCGGATGAAGGCACTCACCGAGCAGATCCGCGCGGTGGTCAACGAGCTCATCGACGGATTTGCGGGTGACGGTGAGGCCGAATTCATTTCGGCGTTCGCACACGAGCTGCCCACCCGTGTGTTCCTGGCCTTGATGGACTGGCCGCTCGAGGACGCACCCATGTTCACCGAAGCCACCGACATCGCACTGATGGGTAAACCCGGTGCGAGTGAGGAAGAGTCCGCGCAGGCCCGCGCCGAAGCCGCGCAACAGATGTTCGGGTACTTCCAGAAGATTGTCGACGAGCGCCGCGCCAACCCGGGCGACGACGTCACGTCTGTCCTCATCCACACCGAGATCGACCTCGCCGACGGCAAGCGGTTGCTCACGGACGAAGAACTCACGCGCATGTTCTTCCTGCTGCTCATCGCGGGATTGCACACCGTGCAGGGATCATTGGCATGGGCGATCATCCATCTGGTCAACCGCCCCGGCCAGCGCGCGGCGCTGATCGCCGACGACGGGCTGATTCCCAGTGCGGTCGAGGAGATCCTTCGGATCGAAGCCGCGGTCGTCATGGGCCGGCGTGCGACACGCGACGTCGAACTCGGGGGAGTTCGGATCAAGGAGGGCGACCAGCTCATCGTCATGCTGTGCTCGGCCAACCGCGACGCCGACGAGTTCGACGATCCGGACACTCTGGATCTCGAGCGGACTCCCAATCGCCACTTGTCGTTCGGTGCGGGGCCGCACCGATGCCTGGGCTCGCACCTCGCACGACTCGAGCTGTCGATTGCACTCGAAGAACTGCACCGGAGGATCCCCGACTACGAACTGGTCGAATCCGATCCGCCGGTCCTGCACGCCACCCAGGTTCGCGGGTGCCTGCGCCTCCCGATCAAGTTCACTCCGGCGTCCTGATCGTCGGAACTTTCCGTGCCACCCGATCGGCGTATCGATCCTTCACGAACCCCGTGGACGATCGATGCGCCGATCGGCGTTCGAAGGGAGTTCTACTTGACTACTCACGACATCGCAACGGATCTGACGGTCGACTTCGACGTCTACGATCCTGCCCTTGTCGCGCCGGTCGACGTCTTCCAACAGAAGGCCGCCGAACTCCGCGTCCGAGGTCCGATCCTCTACTCTCCGCACTACGGCGGGCATTGGATCGTCACGCGCTACGCAGACATCTTCCGTATTCTGCGTGACGCCGAGACGTTCTCCAGCTATCCGAACAATCTCGTCGACGCCGGCCAGGGCAAATTCATCCCCGTCGAGATCGATCCCCCCGAGCACACGCAGTATCGGCAAGCGCTCCAGCCGCTGTTCGGACCGGCGCGAATGAAGGAGCTCGAGCCGCAGATCCGCGCGATCATCAACGAACTGATCGACGGCTTCGCGTCCGCAGGGCGATGTGAATTCGTCGCCGAGTTCGCGCATGCGCTGCCGACCCATGTCTTCCTGACACTCATGGGCTGGCCCCTCGCCGACGCCGAACGGTTCACCGAGTGGACCGATACTGCGCTCCAGGGTATTCCGGGGGCGTCCGAAGAAGAATCCGCCAAAGCGCGTGCCGAAGCGGCGGCGAGCGTGTTCGAGTACTTCGGTGCCTTCGTGGACCGGGTGCGGTCGGGGCAAGAAGACGCCGACAGCATCACCGCGCAGATCATCAACACGCCGATCCGCATGGATGGAGTCGAGCGGCACCTCACGGACGAGGAACTGCGTCGCATGTTCTTCCTGCTGCTCATCGCGGGACTGCATACGGTGCAGGGTTCACTCGGCTGGGCCATGGTGCACCTCGCGAACAACCCGGCGCAGCGGCAAGCACTCATCGACGACAGTGGTCTGGTGCCGGACGCGGTCGAGGAGATTCTTCGCATCGAAGCGGCCGTCAGCATGGGGCGCAGGGCCACCCGCGACGTCGAGATCGCCGGTGTGCAGGTCAAGCAAGACGATCAACTGCTGCTGTTGCTGTGCTCGGCCAACCGCGACGATGCCGAGTTCGACGATCCCGACGCGTTCGTGATCGATCGTGGGCCCAACCGGCACCTGTCGTTCGGGGCGGGCCCGCACCGTTGCCTGGGATCGCATCTCGCCCGTCTGGAGTTGACGCTGGCAATGGAGGAGATCCACCGCCGGATCCCCGATTACGCTCTGGTCCAGAGTGATCCGCCGCTCATGCACGGCACGTCGGTGCGGGGATGCGTGCGGCTGCCCCTCACCTTCACACCGGAATCCTGATCCGTAAGAGGGGGCGGGACCCGATCGGTCGGGTCCCGCCCCTTATTCCTTGGTGGATCAGGCCTTCATCAGATCGCGATGGATGATTTCCTTCATGATCTCGTTGGTGCCGCCGTAGATGCGCTGGATCCGGGCGTCGATGAACGCCTTGGCAACCGGGTACTCCATCATGTAGCCGTAGCCACCGTGGAACTGGACGCCGGCGTCGATGACACGGCCCTGCAGCTCGGTGGCCCACAGCTTCGCCTTCGACGCATCCACCGCGGTGAGGGTGCCCTTGTTGTACTCGCGCACACACCGGTCGATGTAGGTGCGGGAAACCTCCACTGCCGTCTGCAATTCCGCGAGGGTGAAACCCATGCCCTGGAATTCGCCGATGCGCTTGCCGAACGCGGTCCGCTCCTTGACATAGTCGAGCGTCCAGCCCATGACGGCCTCCGCGGACATCTGCGCGGCGATTCCGATCCCGAGCCGCTCGAGCGGCAGGCTCTGCATCAGATATCCGAAGCCCTGACCGAGCTCTCCGAGCAGGTTCTCCTTCGGAACGCGCACGTCCTCGAAGAAGAGTTCGGCGGTGTCCTGGGCGTGCAGACCGACCTTGTCGAGTTTGCGGCCGCGGGTGAAGCCGGGCATGCCCTCTTCGACGACGAAGAGGCTGAATCCCCGGGAACCCGCCTGGGGATCGGTCTTCGCGAAGACGATGACCAGGTCCGCGAGGATACCGCTGGTGATGAACGTCTTGGAGCCGTTGAGGATCCAGTGGTCGCCGTCGGCCACCGCGCTGGTGGTGATGCCGCGGAGGTCGCTTCCGGCGGCGGGTTCGCTCATCGCGATCGCGCCGATCGTCTCACCGGTGACGAACCCCGGCAGCCAGCGCTGCTTCTGCTCGTCGTTGGCGTGCCGGAGCAGGTAGTTGAGGACGATGTCGTCGTTGGTCGAGAAGCCGGACTGCAGGGCCGACGCACCGACCCGCGCGATCTCGGACTGGATCACGACGCGGAAGCGGTAGTCCGACTCGCCGGGGCCGCCGTACTGTTCCGGCACGCTCAGACCGAGCAGGCCCTGCTTGCCGGCGGCGAGCCAGGTGTCCCGGTCGATGAGCCGGTCGGCATCCCACTTCTCCAGATTGGGGACGACGTGCTTGTCGACGAAACCCCGAACCGAATCGCGGAACAGTTCATGGTCGTGTTCGAAGAGATCGCTCTCCACGTAAAGCCTCCTGGTGGCGGGGCGCCCGCAGGCGCCCCGCCGTCGTGTTCGGGATCAGTTCTCGCTGACCAGTTTCTGGATCTCGCGCCGGAAGACCTGGTTGGCGACCTCGTTCCGGCCGAGGAGCATGTTGCCGGCGTTGGCGCTGGCCATGGCCCGCTGCGAATCGCGCAGGATCGGGAAGTCCTCGTTGTGGAGGACGGCGATGAGGATCTCGACGTTCTTGTCCCAGAGCCGGTTCCAGCGCTCCTCGGTCATTCCGCTGTCCTCGACCGTCGGGCAGATCAAACGGATCTCCATGCGGCACAACTGTGGGTCGCTCGGATGCGGGCGGAAGGTGAGCAGCTGGAAGTGGTCGGGCTGGCGGAGCAGGGTGCTGTTGGGCCCGATGAAGTGGGTCTCGGTGGTGTGCTCGGCCAGGCTGCGGTCGCCGGGATCCTCCTCGATCCACCGGTCGATGGTCTTGCGCAGGTTCATGAACCGGCAGTGGTGACCGAAGTCCTCGAAGGACATCACGTTGGTGTGGATGTGCTTGGCGGCAGTGTTCGGGTGCGCGTACTGGATGTGGTAGCCGTCGAGGAACGCGTCCTGCATCAGCTTCCAGTTGACGGGCTCCTCGAACACCTGGACGCGGGTGCTCACCAGCTTGTCGAGGTTCTGCGAGGCCAGGATGGCATCCATCTCGGGTCCGAGCCAATCCGCGACGTCGATGGTGGCGTCGGCGTCGTCCACGACCCAGATGAAGCCGTGCCGTTCCTCGGTGGGGAGCTGGACGAGGTTGCGCTGGTCCCGGTCGGCCTCACCGAAGGTGTTGTCACGGGTGATCGTGCGCAGCGTGCCGTCGGTGTCGTACGACCAGCGGTGGTACGGGCAGGAGAAGAGGCGGCAACGGCCCTTCTCCTCCTTCTCGACCATGGCCCCGCGGTGGCGGCACTGGTTCACGAGGGTCTTGACACTGCCGTCGCGCTGGCGGACGACGATGACGTTGTTCCGCGGCATCTGCAGGGTGAAGAAGTCTCCCGCGCGAGGGATCTCGGACCCGTGCGCAACGATGGTCGGAACGCGACCGAACACGCGGTCACGTTCGAGCTTGGCCGTTGCCGGGTCGACGAATTCGCCCGGTTCGAACCAGGTGAGGTGCTCGTACTCGTCGGTGGTGTCGTTGCGCAGGTGGTCGAGCGCACGGCGAATGCGCTCCTCGCGGGGAATTCCGACCTCTGTCATGGCTGCCTCCAGGCGGTGGTTCGGATCGATGGCGCTAAATCTAACCCAAGTAGGTTTAAGTGTAAAGCCTGGGGATGCTCACGGAAGCGTTACGGACATTGCGGCCGTATACCGATGGGCATTAGATTTACGACAACGAACCGGCAGATGAGGAGCGGACAGGATGATCTCGTATCAGTGGTGTTCGGAATTGGATCCCGACGATCGCGACGAGGTGCTGGCGCTGGTTGCCACGGCCGCCGAGTACGACGAGGAAGCGGGCTTCTCCCGGATCCACGCCGCCGACGTCACCTCGACGAGCCGTGACGGCGCACGGGTGTACCACCTGCCGATCAAGGCACGCCGCGACCTGAGTGCCCGGGAGGACGCCCCGCTGGTGATCGTGGCGTACCTGCACCTGCACGTCGACGACGAGGGGCTCGGCACGGTGCAGTTCGTGGTCCATCCGGACTATCGGTCGCGCGGGGTGGCCACGATGCTCGTCGAGGAGATCGGCCTGGACACGACCGGGGACGGCGGCTGGGAAGGCACCGGTGCCGTGGCCCTGCGCTGCTGGGCGTACAGCACCCACCCTGCGTCCGAGCGGCTCACGCGACGTTTCGGCATCCCGGCGGTGAGCAGGCTCTGGACCCTGTTCCGGCACCTGTCCGGGCCGTTCGCGGTCCCGCTCGACGAGGCGGTTGCGCGCGAGGACATCACGATCGGCGAGCCGCGGCCGCTCGGGGACGCGGCGGTGTCGAAGGCGATCGACGAGGTGCTGGACTCGGCGTCGCTGGTGCCCGCCCAGCGTGAACGTCTCGCCGACGAGATCCGCCTCGGGTCCGGCAGCGTCGTCGCCGCAACCGATCCGTCCGGGGCGTGCGTGGGATTCGTCTGGTACGACCCCGCCCTGTTCACGCACAACGAATTGGACGCGGCCTCGATCCGAGCCCTCGTCCTCACCGAGGCCGCCCGGGGCGCGGGCGTCGGGACGGCCCTGCTCACGACCGCGCTCGGAGCGCTCCGCGAGGCGCGGGCGCAGATCGCCCTGATCCGCATCGATCCCGACGACGCGTCGGCGGTGCGCATGTGCCGGCTGATGGCGTTCGAGCAGGAGGACGAGCACTCCTGCTACCAGGTCGGCGAGTGGGCCGAGGTGCCCAGCTTCTGATCCTGCCGCACCTGGTGAGAGGGAGGTTGTGCGCGAAATCCTCGGGGATATCGCACACAACCTCCCTCTCGCCCGCCTTCCGCGGCAACGAGACAAATTACGAAGTGTGTTCGGTGTTGACCTAAAGGGTGTAGGCAACTACCGTCTGTGGTGTGGTTCACAGGCGATGAGGTGAGTCACCGCCTTCATCGCATTCATTCGTTGTCCCGCACTGCAGTCGGGACGTGCAATCCGCAGAGGAACAATCATGGGTCGACTCGAAGGCAAGGTCGCTTTCATTACCGGTGCTGCGCGGGGCCAGGGCCGCTCGCACGCCGTCCGGCTCGCCGAAGAGGGCGCGTCGATCATCGCGATGGACATCTGCGATCAGATCCCCACCGTGTTCTATCCGATGGCCACCAGCGACGATCTCGCCGAGACCGAGCGTCTGGTCAAGGAGGCCGGCGGCTCGATCGTCACGTCGGTGGGCGACGTCCGCAACCTCGAGGATGTCCAGCAGGCCTACGACGCGGGCATCGCGCAGTTCGGCAAGGTCGACATCGTGCTGCCCAACGCCGGCATCATGCCGGTCATCGGACCCGGTGAGCAGCGCCAGGCCTGGCACGACGCGATCGACACCATGCTCACCGGTGTGTGGCACGTGCTCGAGGTGACGGTGCCGGATCTCGTCGAGCGAGGCGAGGGCGGATCGATCATCATCACGAGCTCCGCTGCCGGGCTCACGAGCATCGGACTCAACACCCTGCCCGGTCAGGTCGGCTACACTGCCGCCAAGCACGGCGTCGTCGGACTCATGCGCATCTACGCGAAACAGCTGGCTCCGCACAGCATCCGGGTGAACACCATCCACCCGACCGGCGTGAACACCCCGATGGTCGCCAACGCCGAATACGGGGAATTCCTCACCGCCAATCCCGATGTGGCCGCGGACGAGTCCTACAAGAACCCGATGCCGGTCGAGCTGGTCGAGGCCGTCGACATCAGCAACGCCGTCGTCTACCTCGCCTCCGACGAGGCCCGCTACGTCACCGGTGTCACGTTCCCCGTCGACGCCGGCTACAACATCCGCTGAAGCGAAGGAGCTTTCACGCATGTCCACCACCGAAGCCACGACATCGACGATCCCGGCGATCGCCGACCGCGAGCAGGTGTTCATCGGCGGTCGCTGGGTCGACTCGACCGGCGACGAATGGGTCGACGTCGTCGACTCGTTCTCCGAGGAGAAGGTTGCGCGGGTACGCACCGCTACCGTCGACGACGTAGCCAAAGCGGTTGCAGCGGCGCGTGAGTCGTTCGACAAGGGCGAGTGGGCGTCGCGCACCATGGCCGAACGCGCCGATGTCATCGACGAGATCGCCGACCGCCTCGAACAGCG
>NZ_JADZGH010000071.1:4442-16652 GCF_015865005.1 Rhodococcus sp. CX | reverse complement strand
TCGTCGAGGTCGGCGTCCCCGTGAGTGTCAGCGGACCCACCCAGCAGATGATCGGTGGTCTGTTCCGGGCGGTTGCCGCGGTGGCCCGCACGTTCGAGACCAGCGAGGAGCGTCCCCGCGCCGGCGGTGGCGTGTCCCGCATCGTCAAGGAACCGACCGGTGTGGTCGCGGCGATCATCCCGTGGAACGGCCCGGTCGGCACGATCGCGTTCAAGCTCGCCCCGGCGCTCGCGGCCGGCTGCTCGGTCGTGCTCAAGACCGCTCCGGAGGCACCGCTCTCACCGTCCGTGTTCGCGGACGTCATCGCCGAGCTGGTCGCGGAAGGCCGTATCCCCGAAGGCGTCGTGAGCGTGCTGTGCGCCGATCGTGAGGTGTCGGAGACCCTCGTCACCAACCCGGACGTCGACCACATCACGTTCACCGGCAGCACCGCCGCGGGCCGTCGCATCATGTCGCTGGCGAGCGAGCGCATCGCGCGGGTCTCCCTCGAACTCGGCGGCAAGTCCGCGGCGATCATCCTCGACGACGCCGACATCAACCACGTGCTGCAGACGCTGCCCATGGGTGGCTGCATGCAGTCGGGTCAGGCCTGCATCGCCCTCACCCGCGTCCTCGTCTCCCGCAAGCGGCACGACGAGGTGATCGAAGCGCTGAAGGCCGCGTACGGCGCCCTGCCGATGGGCAACCCGTGGGAGCCGACCAACTTCCTCGGCCCGCTCGCGTCGAAGCGTCAGCAGGACCGCGTCCTCGGGTACATCGACATCGCCAAGGAGGAAGGCGCCAAGGTCGTCCTCGGCGGCGGACGTCCGGAGGGCTTCGACAAGGGCTTCTTCGTCGCACAGACGCTGCTCGACGACGTGGCACCCGATTCCCGCATCGCGCAGGAAGAGGTCTTCGGGCCGGTCATCTCGGTGATCACCTACGAGGACGAGGAGGACGCGATCGCGATCGCCAACAACTCGATGTACGGCCTGTCGGGTGCGGTGTACACCGAGGACATCGACCACGGCTTCGACGTGGCGCGGCGCATCCGCACCGGAACCATCAGCGTGAACACCGCGACGATGGACTTCACCCTGCCGTTCGGCGGCTACAAGCAGTCCGGCCTCGGCCGGGAAGGCGGCATCGAGGGCCTCGAGGAGTTCTTCGAGACCAAGACCGTCCACATGCCTGCCTGACACGGCTCCACAAAGGCGACGCCCCCGCGGATTCGATCCGCGGGGGCATCGTTGCGCTTGTCGCCCTATTCAGTTCGCCGAAACCGTCAGTTCCTCGGTCTGCCCGGCCGACTCGCTGCGCATCACCCCGTACAGGAAACTGCGGATCATCTCCTCGAACAGCTGGCGGGAGGTGAACTCGTTCTCGGCGAGCGCCCGGGCGAGCAGCGGCTGCGATTCCGGATCGACGTGGGGGAAGATCGTGTTCTTCGTGCTCGGCTTGCGCATGGCCTCGGTCAGCACCGCACCGAGGGTCAGCCGCTCCATGCCGTCGAGAATCTGGACGTGCAGGCGGGCCGGTACCCCGGACTTCTCCAGGAACTGCGCGGTGTCCTCGTAGCTGCCGATCAGCAGGTCGCGGGGAAGGTACTGCAGCAGGATCGGTGCGGCGTTGCGATGCTTGAGGATCGACTTGCGGAAGTTCGAACTCAGGGTCACGAAGTACTCGGGCCATCCCGGGCCGGGCTTGCGCCGTGGCAGCGGGATGTTGCCGGCGATCTCCTGCGCGACCGCGGCGAGGATCTCCGACTTGTCGGCGAAATGGTGGTAGAGGGACGGCGCCCGCACCCCGAGGTGCTTCGCCAGGCGCGGCAGGCTGAACGCATCGAGTCCCTCGGAGTCGATGATCTCGATGGACGCGGCCACCGCGGACGCGCGACTGATGAGAGGCTTCGACGGTCGGGCCATCATTCGCTTTCGGCTAGTACGGTCCTCCGGGTGGGTCCGCCCGGAGGGTGCAAGAAATGGTATCGGTTCCAGCAGGGCCGGTGGTCACGCGGTGAGCACGGTCTCGTCGAGGAACTCCACCAGGCCCCGGCTCAGCACGTCGTTGTCGTCGCCGCCCACCATGTGCCCCGCTCCGCCGACGTCGATGTGCCGTGCCCCGGGGATCAGTTCGAGCAGTTCGCGCGCACCCTCGGTGCTGACCACATCCGACTGCGCCCCTCGGATGAGCAGGGTCGGCACCGTGACCCCGCGAGCGGCGGCCCGCGCACGTGCTTCGCGCTCGGCGGCGGCTTCCGGAAGGTTCGTCCGGTGGGCGAGCATCCGCGGGTCCCAGTGCCAGTACCAGCGGCCGTCCCGTTCACGCAGGTTCTTGCGCAGTCCCTCCAGCCGCGGGGGACGGCTCCGGTGCGGGTTGTAGGCGATCACCGCGTCGAGCGCGTCGTGCAGGCTGTCGAAGCCGGCGAGTCCCGCCCGCATGAATCCGGTGATCTTGGACAGGCCCTCGGGTTCGGATTTCGGGGTGATGTCCACCAGCACCAGTGCCCGGGCGACTCCCGGGTGATCTCCCGCGGCGATGAGCGAGGCCATCCCGCCCATCGACGCACCCACGAGTACCGGTGGTTCCCCGAGTTCGTCGACCATCGTGCGGATGTCGCGGGCGTGCGCATCGCTGCTGTAGTCGCCGTCGTGGGCCCAGTCGCTGTCGCCGTGCCCGCGCGCGTCGACGGCGTAGGCACGCCAGCCCCGATTCGCGAGGCGGATTCCGGTGCGCTGCCACGAGTGCCGTGTCTGCCCGCCCCCGTGCAGCAACAGGACCGTGCCCTTCTGCTCGGAGGCCGGTTCCCAGAGATCGGCGGCCAGTGAAACCCGGTCGCCGCGAAGTCTTGTCGTGCTGGTGGAGATCGTCATCGGTGTGTCGTCCCTTGGTCGTCGGAATCGGTGTCCGAGGAAATCAGTGTCCGGAGGTGCCACCGTCGACGGCGAGCGTCGATCCGGTGATGTAGCCGGAGGCACGGCTGGCGAGGAACACGACAGCGGCGTCGATCTCGCGCTGCGTGGCGGTGCGACCGAGCGAGCAGCCGCGCAGGAACTCCGCGAGCGTATCCGACGACATCTCGGAGATCAGGTCGGTCTCGACGAAACCGGGTGCGATCGCGTTGACGCGGATGCCTTTTCGCTGCGACCACTGGTGGGACAGATCCCGGGTGAGGCCGATGAGACCGGCCTTGCTCGCGGCGTAGGCGGCCTGGGGGAGAACCGACTTGATCAGGCCGAGCATGCTCGCGACGTTCACGATGCTCGAACCGGGGTTCATCACGCGGCCGCATGCCTGCGCCGCCCAGTAGGCGCCGAACAGATTCACGTCCATGACGGCGCGGAAATCCTCGGGCCGCTCGCGTGTCGAGGGTGCGGAATGGGTGACACCGGCGTTGTTGACCAGGATGTCCAGGCGGCCGAACTCGGCGATCGTGGCTTCGGCGAGTGCGGTGCACTGCTGGGGGTCGGTGACGTCGGTGGGAACGACGAGGCAGCGGCGGCCGGTGGCCTCCACCGCCGGGGCGACGGCCTCGAGGCGGTCGCGCCGGCGCGCGGCGATCACCACGTCCGCGCCGGCCTCGGCGAGGGCGCGCGCGAAGCCGGCCCCGAGGCCGCTGCCGGCGCCCGTGACGACGGCGACGGACCCGTCGAGCCTGAAGAGGTCGAGGACCGAGTCGGCGGGATGGGCGGTATCTGTCGAGGTCATGCGGTGTTCTCCCGGTGCTGCGTGCGGTGTGGTCGCGGGTGCGCCTTGCGCGCCCTAAAACTAATTACATAAGATTAGCGCGTAGGCGAGGTCCAGGGGAGTGGGAGCACTGATGGCCGCACACAGCAACTCGGAGCAGTACAAGATGCAGGTGATCGGCAAGGACGTCGTCGCGGACGGCGTCGTGGCAGTGCGATTCGCCGACCCCGACGGTGGGCGCGTTCCCGCATGGGATCCCGGCTCGCACATCGACATCATCATCGACGAGTCGACGGTCCGGCAGTATTCGCTGTGCGGCGACCCGGCCGACGACACCTGCCTCACCGTCGCGGTCCTGCGCGAGGAGAACGGGCGCGGTGGCTCGCGGTGGGTCCACGACTCGCTGCAGATCGGCGACCTCGTCAGCATCGCCGGTCCCCGCAACAACTTCCGCTTCGAGCCCGCGCAGTCGTACCTCTTCGTCGCGGGCGGAATCGGCATCACCCCCTTGCTGCCCATGGTGCGGGCCGCGGAAGCGGCCGGCGCCGACTGGCGCCTGCTGTACGGCGGGCGCACCCGCGCGAGCATGGCCTTCGCCGACGACCTCGCCGCCCGGTATCCCGACCGGGTCCTGCTCCGTCCCCAGGACGAATACGGCCTCCTCGATCTGGCGGGCGAGCTCGACGCCGTGGCCGCCGGCACCGGCGTGTACTGCTGC
This sequence comes from Rhodococcus sp. CX, assembly GCF_015865005.1. Taxonomy (NCBI): domain Bacteria; kingdom Bacillati; phylum Actinomycetota; class Actinomycetes; order Mycobacteriales; family Nocardiaceae; genus Rhodococcus; species Rhodococcus sp. CX. The sequence goes on along the minus strand of NZ_JADZGH010000071.1, from coordinate 12,268 downwards.
GGGCCGGAGCCGCTCCTGCAGGCCATCGAGAACGAGTGCCGCAACCGTGCCGGTATCGCCCTGCACGTCGAACGGTTCGCGGCCAAGGAGCGTCCGGCCGATGCCGTCGACCAGGCGTTCGACGTCGAGCTCCGGCAATCGGGCAGGACGATCACCGTCGACGCGTCGGAGACCCTTCTCGACGCGGTACTCCGCGCCGGTGTCGACGTGTCGTTCTCGTGCCGCGAGGGGACGTGCGGCACGTGCGAAACCGCCGTGCTGGACGGCGTGCCGGATCATCGCGACTCGGTGCTCACCGAAGACGAGCAGGCCGAGAACGACTGCATGATGATTTGCGTATCTCGCAGCTGCACAGCGAAGCTCACCCTGGACCTCTAGATCCGGCCTATGGTGACCCAACGACTCGCCACCGCGAGGGGAGGGGTACGCAACCCCACCGTCCCGCCCGGTGTGCTGATTCCTGCACTGTGTTTCGTCGTGATGATCACGGCGGTCATGCAAACCGCCGTGGTGCCGCTGATGCCGGCGATGGCGACGCAACTGGAGGCGGGTACGAACGCTGCCGGGTGGATCGTGACGGCGAATCTCCTCGCCGCCACCGTTTCCACCCCTCTGCTCGGAAGGCTTGCCGACCGGCGCGGGCCACGGAAGGTACTACTCGGGATTCTCGGCGTGGTGCTCGTGGGGTCCTTGCTGTGCGTTGCGTGGGACTCGTTGCCCGTGCTCGTCGCCGGCCGTGCACTGCAGGGGACTTCGTTCGCTCTGTTCCCGATTGGGGTTGCCGTCCTGCGCAGCGCACTCGGCTCGCATCGGCTCACGCCCGCGCTCGGCGTCATGTCCGGAACGATGAGCGTCGGGGGCGGTGCGGGAATGATCGCGGCCGGACTGCTCTACCGAGAGGGCGACGACTATCGCCGCGTGTTCTGGTTGCTGGTGGTGCTCGCGCTGCTCGCTCTTGTCATCGCCTGGGCGGTGGTGCCCCGCAGCGCCGGTTCCGGTGCCGGAGCGGGGTTCGACGTCCGGAGCGCACTCGGGCTCGCGATCGGCCTGTCCGCGCTACTGCTGGCACCGGCGCAGGGCGGGACCTGGGGCTGGGTGTCCGTACCGACGCTCGGTTGTGCCGCCGGCGGTGTCCTCGTGCTCGTCGCCTGGTACCGGCACCAACGACGGTGCGCCGAACCACTGGTGGCTCCGGCCCTTCTCACGGCTCGCGCGGTGGCACCGGCGCACCTCGCCGCGTTCCTGGTGGGCATCGCGATGTTCGTGCAGTTCTTGGCGATTGCGATGTTCGTGCAGGTCTCCCGCGGCGACGCGGGGTACGGGTTCGGCGCGTCGGTCCTCGTGACGAGTCTGGTGTATCTGCTGCCGGGGCAGGTCGTGGGCGTCGTCGCGGCCGCGATCAGCGGGTTCCTGGTCCGCAGGTTCCGTGCAGACCGGGTTCTCGCGACGGCGTGTGCCGTCGGCGTGTGCGGGTTCGTGTTCCTGATTCTGGCCCACGACCATACCTGGCAGATGATCACGGCGGTGGCGATTCTCAATGCATTCGTCTGCGTCGCGTACGGCGCGCTGCCGGCGATGCTCGTGGAGCACGTGCCGCTGCGGGACACCGGTGTTGCGAACGGTGTCAACGCAATCGCGCGGACGTTCGGCAGTTCGCTGGCCGGTGCGCTGGTGGGAACGCTGCTCGCGTCGAACACGATCGCGGAGACCGGCATTCCCTCCGAAGGAGCGTATGTGGCCGTCTTCGTGGTCGGGGGAGTGACGGCACTGGCTGCGGGACTCGTCGCGAGCGTCCCGCGCTTTGCAAGTAACAGATTTTGATTGACGTCTCACAGAAATGCGGATAGCGTGGATCACACGCGACGTGAGGACCCCGTCTCCTCGATTCATTCGCGCTGAAAACTTCTGGGGACAAACCCGATTCGGATTCTTCTCGGTACGGGAAAGGCAAGGGAGACATGGCTACCACCGTCGGCTCGGCATTGCATTGGTGGGCGAAGACCAAAGGCGAGCAGAACGCGATCATCGTCGCGGGCGAAGCCCTCACTTATCGCGAGCTCCAGGATTGGTCGAGCCGCATCGCTCGCGCCGTCGTCGATCGCGGAATCAAGCCCGGCGAGCGGGTGGGCGTGCTCGGCCCGAACTCGCTGACCTGGCCGGTCGTCGCGCTCGGTGTGCTCAAGGCCGGTGCGGTGCTCGTTCCGCTCAACCCGCGTTTCAAGCCCGCCGAGCTCCGCAAGGTGGTCGACGATGCCGGCGCCGTCCTGGTCATCGGACCGGCCGAGTTCACCGGCACGGTCGAGGAGGCCCGAGAGCTCGGCGACACCTTCGCCACGCTCACGTTCGACGACATCACCCCGCTCCGCGAGGGCGAGCAGGACGACTTCCGTGTCGACCTCGACCCCGACGAGCCGACGGCACTGCTGTTCACCAGCGGTTCGACCGGGCTGTCCAAGGGTGTCATCTGCACCAACCGCACCCTGCTCAACATCGTCTTCGAGGCCACTCTCACCGAGGAAGGCTTCCGGCCCGGCTCCACGTCGCTGCTGGTGCTTCCGCTCGTGTTCACCCCGGGTCTGGTGTGGGGCCTGATCATGACGACCGTCCTCGGCGGCACCCTCGTGATCGAGAAGGAACTTGATCCGGGACGGGCGGCCACGCTCCTCGGCGAACACAAGGTGCAGGCGATCTTCGGTGTGCCGCTCATCTTCGAGGCGATCTCGCGGGCACCCGAATTCGAGAAGGCCGACCTGTCCTCGCTGCGCACCGCGATCGTCGGTGGCGCCGCGGTCGCGCCGGCGCTGCTGAAGCGCTGGGCCGACAAGGGCGTCGCGTTGCGCCAGATCTACGGCATGACCGAAGCCGGTGGTGTCGCGACCGCGACGCTCGTCGCCGAGGCGTTCGATCACCCGGACTCGTGCGGCTCCGGCTCGATCTTCACCGAACTGAAGGTCGTCCGTGACGACGGCACCGACGCCGACCCGGGCGAGGAAGGCGAAATCCTGCTGCGCGGTCCCGGCGTGACCCCCGGGTACTGGAACGACGAGGAGTCCACCGCGTCCGCGCTGCGCGACGGCTGGCTGCACAGCGGCGACCTCGGCACCCTCGACGCCGAGGGACGCGTCAAGTTCGTCGATCGTCTCAAGGACCTCATCATCACCGGCGGCATCAACGTCTCGCCCGTCGAGATCGAGCGCGTCATCGGCGAGATCCCCGGTGTCCAGGAGGTCGCGGTGATCGCGGCGTCCGACGAGCGGTTCGGCGAGACCCCGGCAGCGATCGTGACCGTCGGCGACGGTGTCGACGAGGCGACGATCATCGAACACTGCGACCGGTTGATGGCCGATTACAAGGTTCCGCGTTACGTCGTGATCCGCGACGAGCCGCTGCCGCGGCTCCCCAGCGGCAAGCTGTCGAAGACCGCGATCCGGTCCGAGTACAAGGACGTGTCGGAGCGTTTCGACAAGGTGCGCTGACCTACACAGGTCCGCGGGCCCCGGAAGGAAGCAATCAAGTGCCCGAAGCAGGAATCGACGACATCGTCGTCCTCGAACGTCGCGACGAGATCGCGATCGTCAGACTGAACCGACCCGATCGGCTCAACGCATTCACCAACGAGATGTGCCACAAGCTCGGCGCGATCTTCGACGAGACGGATGCGGACGACTCGGTGCGGGCGGTCGTCCTGACCGGAACCGGACGTGCGTTCTGCGCCGGCGCCGATCTCGCGGCCGGTGGCGACACGTTCGTCCTCGGCGACGATCCCGAGACGGGAGGGGCCCCGCCGGACACCGGAGGACAGGTCTCGCTGCGGATCTACCGGTCGCTCAAGCCGGTGATCGCGGCGATCAACGGACCCGCCGCCGGGGTCGGTGTCACCATGACACTGCCGGCGGACATCCGAATCGCAGCGGACACAGCCAAATTCGGTTTCGTGTTCGCGCGGCGCGGGCTCGTGCCGGAAGCCTGCTCGACGTGGTTCCTGCCGCGGGCGGTCGGAATCTCGACCGCGGTCGAGTGGACGGTGGGTGGCCGGATGGTGCCGGCCCAGGAAGCACTCGAGCGTGGGCTCGTCCGTGAGCTGGTTCCGGCCGATCAGGTGCTGGACCGGGCGGTCGAGCTCGCCCGCGAACTCGTGACCGGCACGGCGCCGGTCTCGGTGGCGCTGACCCGTCAGCTGATGTGGCGGATGCTCGGTGCACCCGAACCCGAGATCGCGCATCGTGCCGAATCGATCGGCATCTACGTCCGTGGCACGTCGGACGACGTGAAGGAAGGGGTCGACGCGTTTCTCGGCAAGCGCGACCCCGAGTTCCCGAACAGGGTGTCCGACGGACTGCCCGATCTGTTCGAGTAGCCGACGAGAACAGAACCCGCCTGTGCGGGTCGCGAACGCCCCGGGGGGTCGACCTCCCGGGGCGTTTCGCTTTGTGTCACAGGGTGCGGTGGTCCGGGCAGGCCCGCGCCAACTCGTTGACAAGTGACGCATCTTGTATCATCAAACGAAACTTTTCTGCTGGGAATCGACATTTCAGGAGCAATGCAATGGCGCGACGGAGGGGGAGCGTCCTCAGTGACGACACGGAGGAGGCGCGCGCGCAGATCCTGAAGGCCGCCGAGTCGATGTTCCAGCGGTACGGCGTCTCGAAGACGACGATGGACGACATCGCCAAGGAAGCGGGTGTTTCGAGGCCGACGGTCTACCGTTACTTCGGCGACCGGGACTCGCTGATCACGGCCCTGATCGAGGCGCGATCGCGTCGGTTGTTCGACAAGGCGCGCGCGTATCTCCGCGAACGGAAGACACTGGCCGATCAGATCGTCGACGGCCTGATCTTCCTGGTCGAACGGGGCCGTCACGATCCGATCGTCCGGCTCATCGTGAGCCCCGAGCACATGGATCTCGCGACCGCGCTGGTCGGCAGCACCGGTCTGGCGGCGCGGCTCACATACGAGATGTGGGCCCCGTTGCTGGCGGAGGCGCGCGAACGCGGTGAGATTCGGGACGGCCTGACCGACGAGGAGATCTGCGAGTGGATCGCGCTCGTCCAGCTCGTCCTGGTCGGGCGCATGGATTTCAGCTCGGAGGAGGATCCCGAGAACCGGCGGATGCTCACGAACTTCCTGCTGCCCAGCATCGTGGCGCAGTCCGCGTGACGGCATCTGCCGTCGTCGATCGGTAGGTTTCGAAGCAGCCCAGCGGCTTTCGGTCCGCGACCACCCGGCCGGCCCCTTCCCTTCACGGGACGGGGCCGGCCGCTTTTTTCGATCACTCACATATCACTTTACAAATTTCGATTGACGTCAGCTGTAGCGTGGCGGTAACCTGGGTCACACGCGGCAAGCCCCCTCGCTGAGGTGGGACGACGGCATCCACTTCGGGCCCCGAAACGGCAGGAGGGTCGGAACCGCTTGCCGCACAGTGCATCTACCTAATTCCCAGCAGCCCATGAGCAGAGGAGCTCGCATGAAACTCGAAGGCAAGGTCGTTCTCATCACCGGTGCGGGTTCCGGACTGGGACGTGAGGCCTCCCAGCTGTTCGCCTCCGAAGGCGCCAAGATCGCCGTCGTCGACATCGACGCCGAGCGTGCCAAGGGCACCGTCGAACTCGTCGAGCAGCAGGGCGGCGAGGCCATCGCGATCACCGCCGACGTCAGCAAGGAACAGCAGGTCATCGACGCGGTCGCCGCCACTGTCGATCGCTTCGGCAAGCTCGATGTGGCCTGGGCCAACGCAGGCATCGTCTCGCGCGGCGGCGTTCCGTCCGTCGCCGGTGGTGAGCAGGTCGAATTTCAGGACCTGACCGACGCCGACTGGCAGGCAGTCCTCGGCGTGAACCTCAGCGGCGTCGTCTACACCGCCAAGGCTGCGGTGCCGGCGCTCCGCGCCAACGGTGGCGGTGTCATTCTCGCGACCTCCTCGGCAGCGTCCTTCGCGGCCTACCACAGCATCGCGCTCTACTCGGCGACGAAGGCCGGCGTCAACGGCCTCGTGCGCGGCCTGAGCCTGGACCTCGGCAAGTACGGCATCCGCGTCAACGCCGTCGCTCCGACCCACGGCATGTCGCCGAACTTCCTTGCGCCCGCGGGAACTCCGGTCGTCGGCAAGTCCTACGAAGAGGTCGCCGGCCCCTGGGATCCGGGCATCTCGCCGATCCCGCTCAAGCTCAACCGCCCGCCGTCACTCGGCGACAACGCGCGTGCCGCCCTGTTCCTCATCTCGGACGACGCCGCCTACATCACGGGTCTGACCCTGCCGGCCACGGACGGCGGCACTCTCTCCCGCGTCGCGATGATGTTCCCCGAGGACGAACTGAAGCCCACGCTCGAATCCAACTGATTTCGCGCGCAGAGGCTTTCGAAAGGAGGGATCGGATCGTGTCCGATACCCGGCAACAGACGCGGCAGCTCGTTGTCGATCGCTCGGCCTGCGCCGGTCACGGCCTGTGCTACTCGACCTCCCCGCAGCTGATCGACTGCGACGACCAGGGATATCCCGTTCTCCTGAAGGAGTTTCTGTCCGACGACGACGTGCCCGCCGCGGAAGCCGCGGCCGTCGTCTGCCCCGAGCGAGCGCTGACCATCGAATCCCGCTGAGGATTCCGGCCCGAGGAACACCTGATGACAACCACCGAAAAGTCGGTACCCGACGAACTCGTCGTCGACTTCGACATCTACGACCAGACGCTCGCGCAGCCTGTCGACACCGTGCAGGAGCGGGTCGCCGAGCTGGCGGCGAAGGGCCCGGTCGTGTACTCCACCGCGCACGGCGGACACTGGATCGTCACACACTACAAGGAGATCCACGAAGTCCTCCGCGACCCGGAGACCTTCTCGAGCTACCCGAACAACCTCGTCACCGGCCCCGGTGGCATGGGCAAGTTCATCCCGATCGAGCTGGATCCGCCGGAGCACACCGGCTACCGCCTGGCGATGCAGCCGCTGTTCAGCCCGAACCGGATGAAGGCGCTGGAGGAGCAGATCCGCGCCCACACCAACGACCTGATCGACGCTTTCGCTGGTAAGGGCGAGGCGGAATTCATCACGGAGTTCGCTCACGAGCTGCCCACTCGCGTGTTCCTGGCGCTCATGGACTGGCCCCTCGAGGACGCGCCGCTGTTCACCGAGGCCACCGACACCGTCCTCCTGGGCAAGCCCGGGCTGAGCCCGGAGGAGAACCAGCAGGCGCAGGTCGCGGCCGGGTTCGAGATGTTCGGCTATTTCCACAAGATGGTGCAGGAGCGTCGGGAGAACCCGGGCGACGACATCACCTCCACGCTCATTCACACGGAAGTGGAGCTCGAGGGTGGCAAGCGGCTCCTCACGGACGAAGAACTGTACCGGATGTTCTTCCTGCTGCTGATCGCCGGCCTGCACACGACGCAGGGCGCGCTCGCGTGGTCGATCATCCACCTGTACAACAACCCCGCGCAGCGTCAGGCCCTGATCGAGGACGACACCCTCATCCCCAGCGCGGTGGAGGAGATCCTGCGCTTCGAAGCACCCGTGACTCCCGGACGGCGCGCGACCCGCGACGTCGAGCTCGGCGGGGTGCAGATCAAGGAGGGGGATCAGCTCATCCTGACCCTCTGCTCGGCCAATCGCGACGCCGAGGAGTTCGACGATCCGAGTCAGCTCATCCTCGATCGTCGCCCGAACCGGCACCTGTCGTTCGGAGGCGGTCCGCACCGGTGCCTCGGATCCCACCTGGCCCGCATCGAGCTGACCATCGCCCTCGAGGAACTCCACCGCCGGATCCCGGACTACTCGCTGATCGCGGAGGATCCGCCGGTCCTCCACGCCAGCCAGGTCCGCGGCTGCATGCG
>NZ_JADZGH010000071.1:0-4432 GCF_015865005.1 Rhodococcus sp. CX | reverse complement strand
ACCCACCGCTCGCCTGCCGGCTCCGAGGGCAGACGGACCGGCAGGCGAGCAACCGCTCACGGCGGTGCCGCCGTGCCGACCGGCACGGCTGCGGTATCGTCGGGGCGGACTGGGTATCGATCGGCCGAGGAGGACACATGGCGCGACGTCACGGTGTCCTCAGCGAGGACCCGGAGGCTGCACGTTCGCAGATCCTCAGGGCAGCCGAAACCGCGATCCAGCGATTCGGTATCGCGAAGACGACGATCGACGACGTCGCGAAGGAAACCGGTGTGTCGCGACCGACGATCTACCGGTACTTCCGTGATCGCGACACCCTGATGACGTCGATGATCGAAGCCCGATCCCGCAGGCTCTTCGAGCAGGCCCGCGAATATGTCTCGGATCGGGACACGTTCGCCGAACAGGTGGTCGACGGCCTCCTGTACCTCGTGGACCAGGGCCGCCGGGATATGGTGATCCGCCTGATCGTCAGCCCGGAGCATGCCGGCCGGCGGACGGCGCTCGCCGGAAGTTCCGGTCTCGCTTCCAGATTGACGTACGAGATGTGGGCTCCGCTCATCGATTCGGCTCGCGAGCGCGGGGAGATCCAGGAGGGGATCACCGACATCGAGATCTGCAACTGGATCACTCTCGTCGAGTTGATTCTGGTGGGGCGCATGGACTTCGGTGATCCGACCGGCCCCGAGAACAGGCGCCTGCTCACCAACCTCCTGCTGCCCGGGATCGTCTCCACTCCGGTGGAGGTCATGCGCTAGCGGCGCCGCAAATTCCGGTCCGAACCGCAACGGCCCGTGGACTTATTGTCCACGGGCCGTTGCCATTTCATGACACAGCATTGGTTGCGTGGTCCAGCTCACATGCTGTATAACAAAATACGAACTTTGTATCTTGTTATCCACGACGTCCGGTCGACCGCGAGAATCAGCGGAGAATCCCAGCCCGCCCCGTAGGCGGAGATCGACGACGTGGACTCCATCGATCCGAGAGGGTTACCCCACCATGACAGTGGATCCGTCGTCGTTGATCGTGGCAGTGGCCTCCGCCGTCAGCACCGCAGTGCTCGGCGTCGATGTACCCGAGGAAGTCCAGGAACCCGCGGCCGCGCTCGCCGCGTCGATCGAGCAGGGCGCGGCCGACCTCGGCGCACAACTCGACGATGCGTTCGCCTCGCTGCCCGTGGAGGTGCAGGCCCCGGCCCGGCAGGCTGTGGCCGATACCCAGGAGCTTCTCGCCGGCGTGACCGATCCGCACACGCCCGAATCGTCGGCCACCGAGACCGATGTCGCCGTATCGCCTGCGCCGGACGGCGCGCCCACGATCGCGGCCCCCGCGGCGCGACCCAACCCGTGGGGCATCGACTTCGGTGCCTCGACCGGTACGCCCGCTGCGGGTAGGCCCGCGCTTCTCCCGCAGATTCCCGCGATCGTCCCCGGCACGTCACTCGCCCCGATCGGAGCCATCGCCGTGTTCGCGCCGTGGCTGAAGAAGGCCGGCTCGATCTGCGAGGGTGTCACCGCGCCCGTACTCGCCGCGCTCTACTCGGTCGAGAACGGCTTCCGCTACGGCCCCACCGCGCCGATCTCGCCGGTCGGGGCGCGGGGACCGGGGCAGTTCATGCCCGGCACGTGGGACGCCTACGGGAAGGACGCGGACGGCGACGGCAAGGCCGACGTCCTCGGCGTCGCCGACCCGGTGATGGCGTCCGGTCACCTGCTGTGCGACAACTGGTCTCGCATCGAGGCATGGAAGAGCGCGGGCCGCGTCACCGGAGACACCCTGGGACTCACGCTCGCCTCGTACAACGCCGGGCTCGGCGCGGTCCTACGCTCGGGCGGGATGCCGTCGGGCCTGCCCGACTACGAGAACCAGACCAAGCCCTACGTCGCGAAGATCCTCGCCGCCCGGCCCGTGTTCGAGCGGCTCCTCGCGCCCTTCGTGGCACTCGGCCTGCCCGCCGCGAACGACATCGGTCAGAGGGTCATCGACGCAGCATTCCGCTACCTGGGCCTGCCGTACGTGTGGGGCGGCGGCAACATCGACGGACCGTCCGGCGGCGGTTTCGACTGCTCCGGGCTCACGTCGTTCGCGATGCACGCCGCCACCGGTATCGCGCTGCCGCGCACGTCCGAGACTCAGTGGCACGTCGGCGTCGAGGTTCCGCTCGCGGAAGCCCGCCCCGGCGACCTCGTCTTCGGGAACTGGCAGTCCGCCGGCCCCGGGCACGTCGGCATCTACATCGGTGGCGGACAGATGGTCCACGCGCCGACCACCGGCGACGTGGTCCGCATCGGAGACGTCTTCCCCGACATGCGGGCCCGCCGCATCGTCTGAGACCGACCGGACACGAAGAACAACAGCTGTTACGAGGAGTGATCAACGATGGCGCACGTGGTGACACAACCGTGCTGCAACGATGCGGGATGCGTGGCGGTCTGCCCGGTCAACTGCATCCACCCGACCCCGGAGGAGCGAACCCGCGGTCGCACCGAGATGCTCTACATCGACCCCGAGGCCTGTATCGACTGCGGCGCCTGCGTGGACGAATGCCCGGTCGACGCGATCGTGCCGCCCGAGGACCTCACGCCCGAGATGCAGCCGTTCGTGGACATGAATGCCGCCTACTACCAAGACAATCCGACGCCTGATCCGATGCCCGCCGTCGAGCTGCCGAAGGTGTCCGCGGGGGCGGGTGTGCTGCGCGTCGCGATCGTGGGGAGCGGGCCGTCGGCGTGCTACCTGGCGGAGGCACTCACGTCGCACCGGGGCCTCGACGTCGAGATCTCGATGATCGAGAGGCTCCCGGTGCCCGGTGGACTCGTCCGCTACGGCGTCGCACCCGACCACAGTTCCACGAAGAGCATCGCCGGCACGTTCACGCGGATGATGGGCCGTCGGAACATCGACGTCTACCTCGACGTCGAGGTCGGCCGTCATCTCACGCACGAGGATCTTCTGCGCCACCACCACGCCGTCGTGTATGCGAACGGCGCCACCGGGGATCGTGCACTCGGAGTGCCGGGAGAAGACTTGGCGGGCAGCATGTCGGCTCGCGAGTTCGTCGCCTGGTACAACGGTCATCCCGACTACGCGGACCTGCGGGTGGATCTGTCGTGCGAGCGCGCGGTGGTCGTGGGCAACGGCAACGTCGCGCTCGACGTCGCCCGCGTTCTCACGTCCGATGTGTCCCGGCTGCTGAAGACGGACATCGCCGCACACGCGCTGGAAGCGCTTGCTACGAGCCGGATTCGGGAGGTTGTCGTGCTCGGCCGCAGGGGAGCGGGCGCGGCGGCGTTCAGCACACCGGAACTGCTCGGCCTCGGCGACCTCCCGGGCGTCGACGTGACGGCCTCCGATATCGGCACCGGAAGTGCCGAAATGTCTGCGCTCGAACGGATTCGAGCCGACATTCTCACGCGGTACGCCGCGACGGAACCCGCGCCGGGCCGGCGCCGCATCCATCTCCAGTTCCTGCGATCGCCCGTCGAAGTACTCGGAAACGGACGCGTCGAGTCTCTGAGAACCGCGGTGAATACGCTCGAGGGTGCCACCGGCGAATTCGAGAACATCGAGACCGGGTTGGTGCTCCGGTCGATCGGATTCCGGGGCATGCGTCAGCCGGGCGTGCCGTTCGACGAGGACCGCGGGGTGATCCCCAACGCGGCGGGCGCGGCGATCGATCCGGAGTCCGGCGACCGCGTTCCCGGCGTCTACACGGCCGGATGGCTCAAGCGTGGGCCGAGCGGTGTGATCGGATCCAACAAGGTGTGTTCGGCGGAGACCGCCGCCGCGATCGTCGGTGACTTCGTGAACGGCCTGCACACACCGCCGGTCGGTGACCGTAAGGCGTTTGCGGAGCTTGTGTGCGCCCGCCACCCCGACTACATCGACCTGCAGGGATGGCGTCGCATCGACGCGTTCGAGCGAGGGGAGGGACGCTCGGCCGGACGGCCCCGGGTGAAGGTCGTGAGCGTCGGAGACATGGTGTCGGTGGCGCGGGGTGAGCCGGCGACTCTGGGCCGCTAGTGGCGGTCGGCAGTGCGTCGAAATGTCCGCTTCATGGCAACTTGTCCAGTTCTCCTGAGATGGGGTGAATTCAGGGGTGAGACACGACGACGCAACGATTGACAATATTCGTATTTTGAATCACAGTTATCGGCGATCGGGACTTTGGTCACATCGAGTCCCAGCGCGCGGCCCGTGTGAAGCCCGGCGAGGCCGCAAGAGTGCCGAACCTGTGTCAACACATGATGATTCGCTGACAGTCGCTGCCGACGGCACGCGCCGAAGCAGCGGCGAACGGGAGGGAACCGATGGGTGTCGAGGTCTCGGTCGAAGGACTCACGAAGTCGTTCGGCTCACAACGAATTTGGGGTGATGTGACGCTGACGCTGCCCGCGGGTGAGGTCAGTGCGCTGCTGGGCCCGTCCGG
>NZ_JADZGH010000070.1:31803-33984 GCF_015865005.1 Rhodococcus sp. CX | reverse complement strand
ACACCCGTTACCGAAGACCCCCACCGATTCCGGTGGGGGTCTTCGGCTTTCCCGGATCGAATCACTGCCGGCGGGGGTCGACGTCACCCTGGGCGGGTGGGTCTGGGGCCTTCGAGTGCGTGGAACCAGTGCTCGACGCGGCTCACTGTTTCGGCATGGCCACCGGTGACGCCGAGCGAATCCTCCATGATGATCACACGGGACAGGCACGTCATGAGGACCGACGCCACGACTGGGGGAAGATCTTCGTGCTCGATTCCGTACCGGTCGAGGACGGCAGCGATTGCGTCGGCCTGCTGGCGCCTGAATTGTTCTGAGTATTCGGCAATTTGGGTCCGAAGCGTCGGCCGGTGCCGCGACAGTGCAATGAACTCCATCGTCAGTGCCACGCCGGCAGGATCGGTGCTGAACTCCCACAGCGCCCACAGCGGTTGCGGCGAAGCCAGTGCGCTCGCTTGGTATTCGAGGCCTTCCTCGGCTCGACGTCGGAACACCTCGAACAGCAACTCGTCCATGCTCCGGAAGTAGTAGTGCACCAATTGTGGCTTGAGACCGGCTTGTTCGGCGATGCGGCGGGACGAGACGGCGGCGTAGCCGTGTTCGATCATGACCGTTTCGGCGGCGTCGAGCAGTACCGTCCGGTTCTTCGCGTCGGGAGCCCCGATTCTGCGCGGCGATGCCATGCGCGTCGTCCACCTCCAGGATTCGCACATCGGGTCGGGTGTGCTCGCATCGTAGGCGCCGGAGCCGGAAATATGGCGGGTATGCCTCGGTTCTTCGGGAGGCGAACGGCGCGGCAGGTTGTAAGGGGTCACCACCTGTCGTGATTCCGGGCTCGCGACGATCGACGCGGCGGTAGATGTCGACGGACATGACCGATGATCGATTGTCCGATTCGAGTCGGGAGTCGCTGTGCGCTTCGAATCCGTTGTGCGGATTGGGAACCGGGCCATTCCGACTCGAGGCGACATAAGTCTGTTTACATCCGGGGCGTCGGCGGGGTGTGACCTTGACCACGTTCCGGCGGGCGTGCTATCCATGTGCTCAGCATCGCTATGCAACTGCTCAGCATCGGGGTGGGGCTACAGCCGGTCCCGTCCGTGCGCCCAGACAGGAGTTTGCCGTGACCGCTGCACCCGAGAACTCCCCGACCTGCCCGGTCGACCAGCTCGAGAGCGACTTCGCCCGGGATTACTTCACCGACCCGTACTTCACCGACGATCCGCACCCGTTCTACGACCATCTGCGGTCGCGCTGCCCGGTGCACCCGGTCAGCCATGGTGTCCTTGCGGTCACCGGCTACGACGAAGCCCTCGAAGTACTCCGCAACACCACCGTGTTCTCCAACATCACCGCGCCCATCGGCCCGTTTCCGCCGCTGCCGTTCATCCCGGACGGGGACGACATCAACCACCAGATCGACGAATATCGCGACCAATTCCCGCTCAACGAGCACCTGGTCACCATGGACCCGCCCCGGCACACCAAGATCCGTCGCCTGCTCGCCGGCCTGTTCACCCCTCGCCGCATGGAGGAATCCGAAGAGTTCCTCTGGCGCTTGGCGGACAGGCAGATCGACGAATTCCTGGCCGACGGCACCGTCGAGGTCCTGCACGGATTCGCCCAGCCCTTCGCGTTGCTGACCATCGCCAACCTGCTCGGTGTCCCGGAAGAGGACCACGACGACTTCCGCCGTCACCTGCTCGCGCAGCAGGTCGGGGCGATGAGCGAGGCCGATACCCTGGCCACCAACCCGCTGGACTACCTCGACGCGAAGTTCACCGGCTACCTCACCGACCGCCGCGCCAACCCACAGAACGACGTCCTCGGCGCCCTGGCCGCGGCGACCTACCCCGACGGTGAACTTCCCGAGGTGGTCGAACTCGTCCGGCTGGCCACGTTCCTCTTCGGCGCAGGTCAGGACACCACCGCCCGGCTGATCACCGCGGGGATCCGGCACCTGGCCGACACCCCGTCCCTCCAGGCCGCGCTGCGCGCCGATCGCGCCCTGATCCCGGATTTCGTCGAGGAACTGCTGCGCATGGACGGGCCCGTCAAGGGCGATTTCCGGCTCACCCGCACCACTACCGAACTGGCCGGTGTGCGCATTCCGGCCGGCACCGTGGTGATGGTGCTGCCCGGTGCCGCCAATCGCGACCCTGCCCGATTCGACGACCCGCA
>NZ_JADZGH010000070.1:17771-31679 GCF_015865005.1 Rhodococcus sp. CX | reverse complement strand
AGGCCGTGTCGCGATCGAGCGATTCCTCGACCGCACAACGACCCTGACCGTCGACGACTCCCACCACGGACCGGCCGGACATCGCACCTACCGGTACGAACCGACCTACATCCTGCGCGGAATCGCAGAACTGCACGTCGATTTCACTCCCGCCCACTGATCACACGGCCGACCGACGACGAAAGGCCACACCATGGGGATCCTTGGGGAAGGTGGCGGGGATCGGCGCAGTCCCGTCGACGTTGCCGAGGTCCGGCCGGAAACCTCGGCGGTCGCCGAGATCGACCGGTGGATGCGGAGCTACATCCGTCGCCATCCCGTCGCGGCACTGGAAACCGTCGGTGGGCAGTGTGTACTGGGTATCCGCGCGATCCAGTATCTGATCACCGACATTGCGGCACTTCGGTTTCCGTTCGCGGAGTTCGTTCGGCAGGCGGCGTTCATGGCTTCGGCGTCGGCGCTTCCCACGATGTTCGTGGCGATTCCGATCGGTGTCACCCTGTCCATTCAGTTCGGTCTGCTGGCAGGACAGGTCGGTGCGACCTCGCTCGCCGGCGCGGCCAGCGGTCTCGCGGTCATCAAGCAGGGAGCGCCGATGGTCGCGGCCCTGCTCATGGCGTCGGCCGCGGGGTCCGCGGTCTGCGCGGATCTGGGATCACGCAAGATCCGGGACGAGATCGACGCCCTCGAGGTCATGGGCGTCTCGGTGGTGCGCAGGCTCGTGGTCCCGCGTCTCGCAGCGGCGATCGTGGTCGGGGTCGCCCTGACCGGGTTGGTGTGCTTCGTCGGCTTCCTCTCGGGATACCTGTTCAACACGTTCGTCATGAACGGAACGCCGGGCAGCTTCGTGACGACGTTCGCATCCTTCGCGACCGTGGGTGATTTCGTCCTGACGATCATCAAGGCGATCGTCTTCGGGGCGATCGTCGCGATTGTGGCCTGTCATAAGGGGCTCGACACCCGCGGTGGGCCCGCCGGTGTCGCGAACTCGGTGAACGCCACCGTGGTCGCCTCGATCCTGCTCCTGATGATCGTCAACGTCGCCTTCACGCAGCTGTATGTGCTGCTGTTTCCACGTACGGGGTTCTGAGTGGCATCGCGATACTTCCCTCCCGGGACACGGCCGATCGTGAATGTCGTTGCGTCGCAAGCAGCGGTGGTCCAGCGCCTCGGCCACATGATCGGGTTCTTGGTTCGGGCGCTGGCGGCGATCCCCACGACGCTGCGTCACTACCGGAAGGAATTCCTGCGGATCCTGGCCGACGTGACGTGGGGCAACGGCTCGATCGTGGTCGGCGGTGGCACCGCCGGAGTGATCGTCATCCTCGGTGCCGCCGCCGGAGCGCTCGTCGCGATCGAGGGATACAACGCATTGCATCTGCTCGGCCTGGAATCGGCGACCGGCATGATCTCGTCGACGGCGACGACGCGTGAACTGGCGCCGATCATGGCGTCGCTCGCGTTCGCCGCACAGGCCGGCTGCCGGTTCACCGCGCAACTCGGTGCCATGCGGATCTCGGAGGAGATCGACGCGATGGAAACGCTTGCGATACCGTCGATTCCGTATCTGGTGACGACGCGGTTGCTCGCGTCGATCGTCGCCATCATCCCGTTGTATCTGGTGTGTCTGGCCGCGAACTACCTGACCGTGCAGATCGTCATCGGGATGTCCGGCGGCGTCTCGTCCGGCACCTACGACCACTATTTCCGTCTCGTTCTCAGTGGCCCCGACATCGTGTACTCGCTCTCGAAAGCCGTTGTCTTCGTGGTCATCACCACGACGATCCAGTGCTACTACGGCTTTTACGCGTCGGGTGGACCGCAGGGCGTCGGCACTGCTGCCGGCCGGGCGATGCGCTCGAGCATCTCCGCGATGATCGTCGTCAATCTTCTACTAACCGTCGCATTCTGGGGGATCAGCTCCGGAGCGAGGCTGGGTGGGTGAACGATGCCGATCCTGTTCGAGAGCGACGGACGCGGTCCGGGTCCGGCCCGGCTGTACCTGCAGGGCTTCGGGGCGCTCGTCGTGGCGGCCCTGCTGGTCGCAGGGCTCGTGGCGAAGACCGGTGGCGCATTCGACCGCACCTTCGACGTCACCGCAGCCCTGACCGAGGTGGGGGACGGGCTGCCCGCACGGTCCGACGTGAAGTTCCGCGGCGTCCTGGTGGGAACGGTGCAGAGTGTCGATGCCGCCACCGGCGACGGACCGAACGTCGTTCACATGGCGCTCGACCCGGCCCACGCACGCTCGATTCCGAGCACCGTCACCGCACGCGTCGTCCCGAGCAATGTGTTCGCCGTGTCGTCGGTGCAACTCGTCGACAACGGGGCGGCGCCCCCGCTTCCACCGAATGCATGGATTCCCCAGGACGAGAGTCTGGCGACGGTCCAACTCCAGACCGCGCTGACGAAACTGCGGGAGATTGCGGCGGCGACAGCACGTGTCGGCACCGAACAGACCCTGGGTGTCCTCGCGGCGGTGGCCCACGCCACCGACCGTCGGGGCGACGACATCGTCGAGGCGGGAGCACAACTGGCGCGGATCGTCCGGGAGGTCGGCGCGGTCGTCGAGCCCGGCGCGGGACCGTCGACACTCGACGCGCTGACCGGCGCAGTGGAAGGTCTGCACGAGTCGGCACCGGAGCTGCTCGACGCCCTGCACCATTCGATCGCCCCGATGCGGACCCTCGCCGAGAAGGACGCGGCACTCGCGGCGTTCCTGTTCTCCGGGGCGAACACGCTCGGGACGACGGGAACCGCCTTCGACAACAACACCGATCGGATGATCACCCTCACCACGCAGCTCACGCCGGTGCTCGGGGTTCTCGCCGACGGGTCGCCCTCGTTCTCGCAGATCGTGGTCAGCATGAACAGCATCTCCAGGAAGTGGTTCGAGCACTTCCAGCCGGACGGCCGGCTCAACGGGGTCGGCAAGTTCGTCTTCCAGTTCACCCCGCACCGCATGTACACCAGGGCCGACTGCCCGCGATACGGAGACCTCGCCGGCGCGAGCTGCGCAACCGCCCCCACCGGCGTCCCGCCGGTGCCCGGTTACACCCCCGACGCGTCGACGATGGTGAGCACCGAGCCGGTCGGCGGCAACGTCGGGCCGGTCGGGGGACCGGAGGAGAAGGAACTGCTCGACGCGATCCTCGGTGGCGACCTCAACGCGGCCGCGGAGATGCTCCTCGGCCCCCTCGCCCGGGGTGCGGTCGTCAACGTCGTACCCGAACCGGAGGCGCCGCGATGAGCTATCGCAAGCCGCTGATCGGACTGTCCCTGTTTCTGGTGGTGTGTTGCGCCCTGGGATGGACCGTGCTGGTGACACTCCAGCGCGGCGTGCAGGGGCCGACGGCCTCCTACAGTGCGGAGTTCACCGACGTCTCCGGGCTACGGGTCGGCGACGACGTGCGCATGGCGGGTGTCCGGGTGGGTCGCGTCGATTCGATCGCGCTCGACGGCACCACCGCGAAGGTGAAGTTCCGCATCGACTCCGGTCAGGTCGTGTACGGCAACACGAAAGCGTCGATCACCTACCAGAACATCATCGGACAGCGGTACCTCGGCTTGTCGCTCGGCGAATTCGGCGACCCACGGATACTGCCCGCAGGCAGTGGGATTCCCGTCGAGCACACCGAGCCGTCGTTCGACATCTCGGTGCTCCTCAACGGATTCGAACCACTGTTCAGCGTCCTCGACCCCGAGCAGGTGGACAACATCACGACCGCGATCATCACCGCGCTCCAGGGCGATTCGGGCGCGGTCACCACGCTCGTGGCGGAGACGACGCGACTCGCCGAATCGATCGCGGGTCCCGACCAGGTCCTCGGCGAGATCATCGGCAACCTCGACACGGTCGTCCACGACCTCGCGGTGCAGAGCGGCAACTTCGACACGGTCATCTCGCAGTCGCGGGCCATCTTCGATCAGCTGACGGCGCGGCGGGACGAACTCGTCGGATCGGTGGAACGGATCGGTGCCGTCGCCGACAGCGTGTCCACGATCGTCGCGGAGGTCCAACCCGACCTGCAGGAATTCCTCGCGCGGGAACCGGGTTTCGCGCAGCATTTCAACGATCACAAGGACTCCTTCGAGTACTTCGCCTTCAACCTTCCCGCATTGCTGAAAGGGCTCGCCCGGGTGAGCCAGGAGGGGAGCTACTTGTCCACATACCTGTGCAACTTCAATGTCACGCTCGTCCCGGCGCTGAGCAACGTCATTCCGACCGTCGTCGCGCAGGCCACGCCCGAGGGCCGGGTCACGCACTCCCCGGTCTGCAGGTGACCGACCGTGACCACCCAGCGCACCGCCCGCGGCGGCAGGTTCCGGATCCGGCCCATCGAAGAGTGCCGACCGGTGACCCTCGGCGCGATCACCGTCGTCGCAATCGCCGCTGCACTTGCGGCGACACTCCTGATCAGCTCCGCCGGATTCGGAAAACGCACGTACGAAGCCGAATTCGCTCAGGCGGCACAGATCGCGCCCGGCGACGGGGTCACGATCGCCGGCGTCCAGGTCGGTACGGTGGACGGAGCGCGGCTCGAGGACGACCACGTCGTGGTGACCATGAAGATCGACAACGGGGTCCCGCTCGGCGCCGATACCCGGGCATCCATCAAGCTGACCACGCTGCTCGGCGCCCGCTACATCGAACTGCGGCCCGCCGGAGAGGGCGACATTCCGGACGATCGGATCCCGCTGGCCCACACCGAGGTTCCGTACGACCTCATGGAGGTGCTGGCGGACGCGACCACGACCTTCGAACAGGTCGACGCCGGAGAACTCGGCGACACCCTCGCCGCGCTCGCCGGTGAGCTGAACGGTCTGCCCCCGCTGATGCCCCAGGCGCTCGCGAACATCGAGAGTCTGTCGGCGGTGCTGGCGGAGCGCCGCGACCAGGTGGGGTCGCTGCTGGAGGCGACCGGGGCGATGACCGGGATCGTGCGATATCAGCAACACAGCCTCGGCGCGCTGGTCACCAACGGCCGGGACATGTTGCAGGAGATCACGACTCGCCGGGAGATGATCGATCGGCTGCTCGCCGCGACCACGAACCTCGTGTCGGAGCTGCACACCCTCGTGGTCGAGGACCGGCCGGAAGTGGAACAGCTGATCGCGAGCCTGAACGAACTGCTGCAGAGCCTCGGCAACCACGACGATCTGCTGCGCAACACCCTGCAGATCCTTCCGGTCCCCTTGCGCAACTTCACGAATGCCAGCGGAACCGCGAACGAGGTGGACTTCTCCGCGCCCGCCGGCCCGATGATCGACTCGTGGATGTGCGCGCTCAGCGGCCGTGCCGTGGAACTGGACATGCCGGCCTACTTCCAGGAGTGCGAATGAGCCCGCTTCGGATCGTCGGCGCCGCTGCCGTGGCACTTCTCGTGCTCGCCGCGGGCTTCTTCGGACTCCGCGCGGTATTCGGCGGCGAGGAACCGCACACGATCACCGCTCGATTCGACAACGGTGCCGGGCTGTACGAGGGCAATACCGTCGCGGTCCTGGGAATTCCGATCGGAAAGGTCACGCGGATCGAACCGAAGGGTTCGTACGTCGAGGTGAGGATGGAGGTCGACGGCGGCATCGACCTTCCGGCCGACGTGCAGGCGGTGGCGGTGTCGACGTCCGTGCTGACGGACCGCCACGTGGAACTGACACCGGTGTACCGCGGCGGCGACACGCTTCCACGCAATGCGATTCTCGGACTCGACCGCACGAAGACTCCGATCGAGTTCGACCGGCTACTGGCCATGGCGGACAACCTGGCCGTCGAACTTCAGGGCGACGGAACCGGCGGGGGCCCCGTCGCGGACATCCTGGCAGCCGGAGCCGGCGCCACCGACGGCAACGGTGATGCGATGAGGTCGGCACTGTCCACCCTTTCGGACGCGCTGCGCCTGAGCGACGACGAGGGTGCGGGCACCGCGAACGAGATCACCAGGATCGTCGACGATCTCGCGGTCCTGACGAGTGCGGCCGCCGCCAACGACCGCGACATCCGCGAGTTCGGCGAGGCCATCCGAATGATGAGCGAGATCCTCGCCGACGCGAACCTCGGCACCGGCGACACCGGTTCGAAGATCAACGACATTCTTGTTCAGGCGAACTCGCTGCTGACCGACAATCGGGACGCGTTGAGATCCACGCTCACGAACGCGGAGACGGTCACCCGGTCGCTCGCGGACTATCGTGACCAGCTCGCCGAATTCCTCGACGTGACGCCGCTGCTGATGGAGAACGCGTACAACACGATCGACCAGGAGAACGGGGGAGCCCGCGTGCACGCACAGCTCGAGAAGGTCTTCTTCGACGGGCAGCTGGTCAAGGAGGTCTGCAACCGCCTGGGACTCACCCATCTCGGCTGCGCAACCGGAACCCTGCGTGACTTCGGACCCGATTTCGGTGTCGCGGGCATGCTCGAGGGACTGGCGGGACTGCCGAGATGAGAGGCCCACGGTTGCGGTTCGCGTTCGCCGGCATCTCGGTCGCCGTGGCGATGTCGACGGCGGCCTGCTCGACGGGGCTCGAGAACCTGCCCCTTCCCGCCCCCGGTGTCGGCGGCGACTCGTACGTGATCGCGGCGACGTTCGAGAACGCGCTGAATCTGCCGACGAAGGCGAAGGTCAAGCTCGCCGGTGTGGACGTCGGAGAGGTCGAGTCGATGCGTGTGGAGAACTACACGGCGGTCGTCTCCCTGCGCATCATGAACGGTGTGGTGCTGCGCGAGGGCACGACCGCCGAACTGCGGTCGGCGACTCCGCTCGGTGACGTCTTCGTCTCGCTGCAGTCGCCGGACGATCCGTCGGCGGACGCCGCCGTCCTCGGCGAGGGCGACACCATCCCGATCGAAGCCACCTCCGCCGCGGCAACCGTGGAGGAACTTCTCGCAACGTCGTCACTGCTCGTCAACGGCGGTGTCGTCCGGAACCTGACGAAACTGGTCAACGGCCTCGGTTCGGCGGTGGACGGCAAGGGGGACCGCATCGCCGAACTGATCCACGAGTCCACCCGGCTCGTCGGCGATCTCAATTCCCGGTCCGAGGAGATCCGACGATCCCTCGAGCAGACGAACGGTCTCGTCGCGACGCTCTCGGATCAGCGTTCGACGATCAACGATGCGGTCGTCGCTGCCGGTCCCGCACTCGACGTGTTGTCCGAGAACACCACGGCGGTGGTCGATCTGGTCTCCCAGGTCGCCGCGATCACCGACCGGATCGGTGAGTTCCCGTCCGTCCAGGGAACCGACACCCGCAGCATGATCGCCGACATCAACCGGGTTGCAGCCGAACTCGACAGAGCAGCGGCGCAGCCGGGGGTGTCCCTCGATACCGTCAACCGGATCCTGGCGCCGGTCATCAACATCACGAGCGGTACGTCCGCGCACACCGACGCCGATCTGGAGCAGCTGGCGCTCGGTGCCGTCCCGGTCCCCGGCCACACCGGTGACCCCGGCAGCAGGCTGCCCGACGGCACGGACTGGACGGCGTTCGTCGGCACGTTGACGTACACGATCATGCGACTGCAGACCAAGTTCGGGGTGGTGCCGGAATGACGGCCGCCGACGGACGGAACGCAGTCCTCGAAGGTCCTGCCCGCGCACTGGTTACGGGTGTGCGCTACGCGTCGGCGCACCGCCTCGGGCTGTCGGTGGCGGCCCTCGCCCTCACCCTGGTTCTCGGCGTCACCTACCTGATCTTCGGTGTCTTCCACCTCGATCCGGCCGACCGGAAGATCCACGTGCGGGTGAACCTCGGGGATTCGGGAGGGCTGCTGCCCGACCGCAACGTCACGTTGCGCGGCGTCCCGGTCGGGCGGGTGACGTCGGTGGAGCTCACCGACGAGGGCGTGGTCGCGGTCGCGGCGATCGACTCGTCGGCGCAGATCCCCGTCGGCGGAGAGGTGCGGGTGGCGGGACTGTCGCTCGCGGGGGAGCAGTACCTCGACTTCCGGCCGGCCTCCGACGGCGGGCCGTTCCTCGTCGACGGCGCGGAGATCGCTGTCGGCGAGACGTCGACCCCGGTCCCGTTGTCCACGCTCATGGGCAATCTCGACGGCATGCTCGCGCAGATCGACCCCGATACGGTCCGGACCATCGTCGACGAGCTCGGCATGAGCGCGGAGGGTCCGGACAAGCTGGCCGATATCGTCGACGGCGGAACGTTTCTGATCTCCACACTGGCTTCGGTGCTGCCGCAGACCGTCAGCGTGCTGAACACCAGCAAGGTCGTGCTCGGGACACTCTCGGACAGTGCCGCCGGTCTGGCCGCGACCTCCCGGAATCTGTCGGCGACGCTCGAAGGGATCGAGTCGAAGGACGCGGGATTCCGGCAGTTCGTCGACGGTGCGCCGGCGACCCTGCAGTCCGTCGACACGCTCTTCGCGGACAACTCGCCGACGATGGTGCAGTTGCTGGGTAATCTGGCCACGACCGCGCAGATGGCCTACCTCCGGGTACCGGCCCTCCACGAGTTCTTCTTCCCGGCCACCCGCGGCGGGTCGACACTCGACGCGTTGGGGACCGCGTTCCGCGACGGTGGTATCTGGGCGTTCGTCAACATCTATCCGCGGTACTCGTGCGACTACGACCTGCCCCGGCAGTCGCCTGCGCTGTCGAACTTTCCGGAACCGTACCTGCACACCTACTGTCCGAATCCCGATCCGTCGACCCTGGTCCGTGGAGCACGCAACGCGCCGCGACCGGCGGGTGAGGAAGGCGGTTATGCGCCGCCGCCGGGCGTCGATCCGCTGCAGCAGGCGGATCCGACACCGATGGGGCCGTTGTCTCTACTGCTCGAACCCGGCGGCCCCGATCCCGGCGACCCGGGGGTGCGCTGATCCGATCACGGCTGCCGACGCAGCGACCAGGCCCGACAACGAGAAGGAGAACCGACGTGAGCAAGAACAGCCGGACGGCAGCGGCCGTCGTCGAGCGCGAGGATGCCGACGAGAAGGCCGAGAACTACGTCGTGAACGAGAATGCTGAAACCGGCGACGCCGCAACCGAAGACGCTGCGACCGGCAAAGCGGTGCCGGGCAAGGATCGGGGACGCCTCGCGCTTCTCGCCGCCGTGCTGGTGGCGGTCCTGGCGGTCGTCGCCGCCGGCGTGCTCGGCTGGAAGTGGAATCAGGCCGACGCCGTCGACGACGCCTCTGCCGCAGCGCTCGACGCGGCACGGCAGTACGCGGTCGTGCTGACCAGCGTCAGCTCGGACGACCTCGACGCGAATTTCCAGGCCGTGCTGGACGGCGCCACCGGCAACTTCAAGGACATGTATGCCCAGTCGAGCGAACAGCTTCGGCAGCTGCTCGTCGACAACCAGGCCACCGCCGAGGGCGTCGTGATCGAGGCGGGCATCAAGTCCGCGACGACCACGAAGGTCGAGGTGCTGCTGTTCGTCGACCAGACCGTCACCAACGCCGTGACACCCGAACCGAGACTCGACCGCAGCCGCGTCGTGATGACGATGGAACTCGTCGACGGCCGCTGGCTCGCCTCCGACGTGGTGCTGCCCTGAACTCGGGCGCGCGGACGTTCAGGCGTCGGGAAACGGAGGAAGCGCCCGCTCGTGGAGCCAGGAATCCCACAGCGGCCGTAGCGGTTCGTCGGTGAAATGCGCTGCAAGACCGACGAACTGCTCGGTGGTCACGTTCGAGTGCCGATGCTCCGCGGTCCAGGTGCGCAGCAGGGAGAAGAAGCGGTCGTCGCCCAGCTGCCGGCGCAGCGCGTGCAGGGTGAGGGCGCCGCGCTTGTAGATCCGGTCGTCGAACATGTCCTTCGGGCCGGGATCGCCGAGCAGGATGTCCTGGGGTTTGCGCGCCAACCCGCGATGTGCTTCCGCCGCAAGGGTATGCGCGGACGGGCCGGTCGAATTCTCCGCCCACAGCCATTCGGCGTAGCACGCGAAACCCTCGTGCAGCCAGATGTCGCGCCAGCGCGTGAGGGTCAGGCTGTTGCCGAACCACTGGTGCGCCAATTCGTGTGCGACAAGCCGTTCTTCGCGGCGGCGGCCGTCGCAGTGGTTGGCGCCGAAGATCGACAGGCCCTGCGCCTCGATCGGGATCTCGAGGTCGTCGTCGGTCACCACGACGGTGTAGTGCGCGAACGGATACGGCCCGAACAGGCGCCGGAAGACCTCCATCATCTGCGGCTGACGGCCGAAGTCGACGTCGAATTCCTCCCGCAGTCGCGGGGGATGCACCGCGACGATCGGAACCGGGGACGAGCACACCTTCCGGGACTCGTAGTGCCCGATCTGCACGGTCGCCAGATACGTCGACATCGGTTCGGGCTGCTCGTACACCCACGTCGTCCGGCTGGCCTTCGTGGTCTTGCGCAGCAGCGTGCCGTTCGCGACGGCGTGGAACGGAGAATCCGTGGTGAGGGTGATCCGGTAGGTCGCCTTCGACCCCGGGTGGTCGTCGCACGGAAACCACGACGGGGCACCGTTCGGCTGGCTCGCCACGAGCGAACCTTCCTCGAGTTCCTCCCAGCCGACCTCCCCCCACATCGAGTGGCGCGGCGTCGGCGTCCCCGAATAGTTCACGGTGACGGTCAGAACCGCCCCGGCCGGGATCTTCTGCGCCGGGGCCACGGTGAGCTTGCCGTCGCGGTGGGTGTACTTCGCCGGTCGCGCACCGTTGACCGACACCTTCGACACCCGCATCGTGTCGACGAGATCGAGCGCGTACTTGCCGCGCACATCGGTCGTGGTGGCGATGATCGTCGCGCGGCCGGAGAGCCGGTTCGACGCGACCTTGTACGTCAACTCCAGTTCGTAACGGGACACGCGATATCCGCGGTTGCCGCTCGTCGGCAGATAGGGGTCGAGCGGACGGTCCGGACCCACGGGAGCAACCGGCTTGGCCGCCTTGCCGGACTTCATCGGGGCGACCAATCCGCGGGCGTCGTCCACGGGGCGATGGGATTGCCCTGCCAGCGGGTCGACGCGGGGACGACATCGCCGCGCATCACGAGCGAGGCCGGGCCCACGGTGGCTCCGGCGCCGATGCCCGACGCCGGCAGCGCGACGCACTGCGGGCCGAGCGTGGCTCCGTTCTCGAGGGTCACGGTGTCCATGGACATGATCCGATCATGGAACAGATGCGTCTGCACCACGCACCCCCGTTCCACGGTCGCTCCGTCCTCGAGCGTCACCAGATCCGCCTCCGGCAGCCAGTAGCTTTCACACCACACGCCGCGGCCGATGTGCGCGCCGAGCGCCCGCAGCCACAGATTCATCACGACGGTTCCGGTCGCCGGGCGGGCGAACCAGGGCGCGGCGACCATCTCGACGAACGTGTCGGACACCTCGTTCCGCCACACGAACGAACTCCACAGCGGATGTTCCACCCGGCCGATCCGCCCGACCACCAACCATTTCGCCGCCACCGAGATTCCGCACGCGACCGCACCGGCGATCATGAGGACGAGACCGCCGAGCAGCAGGGCGAGCGGATATCCACCGACGGCCGCGAGCGCGTTCAGTGCATACAGCACACCGAGCCCGATCCCGAACGTCACCATCATCGGGACGAGCCGGAACGTTTCGACGCATCCCCGCGCGACCTTCAGTTTCAGTGGGGGAGCGAACGTGCGGGTCGCATCGGAGTCGCCCGCGGAACGGCGCAGTCGGACCGGGGGACTGCCCAGCCACGACGACCCGGACTTGGCTTTCGTCGGCGCTGCGGACAGCACCGCGACGAGACCGTGCTTCGGTACCCGGCGTCCTGGCGCGGCCATGCCCGAGTTGCCGAGGAACGCGCGCTTGCCGACCTTCGCGTGGGAGATGAACAGCCAGCCGCCACCGAGTTCGTAGGACGCGACCATGGTGTCGTCGGCGAGGAACGCCCCGTCGGCGACCTTCGTGAACTTGGGGACCATCAGCACGGTCGACGCCTCGACGTCCTTGCCGATGTCGGCGCCGAGCAGACGCAGCCAGATCGGGGTGAGCATCGAGGCGTACAGCGGGAACAGGAACGTGCGTGAGGAGTCCATGAGCCGTTCGGTGGCCCACACCTGCCAGCCGACGCGGCTGCGCACCGGGTGCCAGCCCTCGGTCATGCCGAGCGACAGCAGTCGCACCGCTGCGACGGTGAGCAGTGCGAACACGAACATGGTGAGCAGCCCGGCCGCGGGCAGCATCACGAGGGACCGGGCGACGGCCTCGGGCAGCGTCGCGGTGTCGCTCACCCACCAGCCGATCAACGCCACGCCGGCGCCGATCGCGACGAGCGGCAACCCGGCGATCAGCACCGAACTCGCACCGAACACCGGCACCCACGCCGGCGCGCGGCGGGGTGCTTCGGCCGGCCACGGATGCGAGGCCTTTCCGACCTTCACGGCGGGGGAGCCGGCCCACTGCTGTCCGGACTTGACGCGCCCGAACACCGCGGATCCGGCCTCGACGACGGCGTTCTTGCCGATCTTGCACCCGGGATTGAGGGTGGACCGGGCACCGATCGATGCGCCTGCCCCGATCCGGATCGTGCCGATGTGCACCACGTCGCCGTCCACCCAATGACCGGACAGGTCCACCTCGGGTTCGATCGAGCAGCCGTCACCGAGTTCGAGCATCCCGGTCACCGGCGGCAGGCTGTGCAGATCGACGCCGCGGCCGACCTTCGCACCGAGCGCGCGGGCGTAGTACAGCATCCACGGGGCACCGGACAGGTTCGCGGCCCCGCTCGCCTCGACCAGCCGCAGAGACGACCACAGGCGCAGATGCACCGAGCCGCCGCGCCGATACGTGCCGGGCTTCACGCCGCGCAGCAGGATCCGCGCGCCCGCGACCGCGATCGTCATGCGGCCGAGCGGGGTGATGAACAGCAGCACACCGAGCGCGACCCACCACCACGACAGGGTGACGGTCCACGGCACCGAGACGACGGTCGCGAGCACGTTGTTCAGCACGGCCAGCCACGTCACCCACTGCATGCCGGTCAGCGTGGTCAGCGGGACGGTCGCGGCGATCTGCGCCAGCTGCGCGGACCGCGGTGTCGGTTCGACGCTCCGGGGAGCGACGGTTTCGGTCGGGGCGAGCTCGTCGAGGTACAGGGCGAGCGAACCGAGCCGCGGATGGTCGTACAGTTCCGCGACGGTCATCTCCGGATAGCGTTCGCGCAGGGCCGTCACCAGCTGTGCCGCCGACAACGAGCCGCCGCCGAGTTCGAAGAAGTCGTCGTCGAGGCCCTCCACGCGGGCGCCGAGCAGCGACATCCACAGGCTGGCGACCCATTCCGCGGTGGGGTCCAGTCCGAGTGACTCGGCGGACTCGGCGTCGGCGCCGGGCAGCGGCCACGGCAGCGCGTTCCGGTCGACCTTGCCGGACGTGCGGGTGGGTAGTTCGTCGACGAGCGCGAGTCGCGGGACCATCGCGGCGGGAAGTTGCTCGGTGAGCAGGTCGCGCGCCGAGGCGACATCGAAGTCCGGGTCGGTGCTGGCGATGTAGCCGACGAGCATCGCGTGCCCGGCCGCGGTCTTGCGCACGGCGCAGGCGCCACCCGCGACGCCCGGCAGGTTCTGCAGGGCGTTGTCGATCTCGCCGAGTTCGATGCGTCTGCCGCCGATCTTGACCTGGTCGTCCGCGCGACCCTGGAAGAGCAGGCCGCGACGGTCGAGGGTCACCAGATCGCCGCTGCGGTAGGCGCGTTCCCAGCCCAGGGTCGGCATCGGCGCGTATTTCTCGGCGTCCTTGGCGGGGTCGAGGTAGCGGGCCAGGCCGACTCCGCCGATGACGAGTTCGCCGGTGGCGCCCTCCTCGACGGGCACACCGTCGGCGTCGACGACGGCGAGGTCCCAGCCGTCGAGCGGCAGGCCGATGCGGATGGGGCCGGTGCCGTCCATCCGGGCGGCACACGCGACCACGGTCGCTTCCGTCGGCCCGTAGGTGTTCCATACCTCCCGGCCGG